>DAOQNB010000891.1:0-3056 GCA_035335845.1 Acidobacteriota bacterium
TGAAAGTCAAATCCAGAGTCGGAAAAGGTAGCTGGGCTTGACACAAATTGAACGCTTCCGCCCAAACTGTCGCTGCCATATTGAGAACTGTTTGGCCCGCGCAACAACTCGACGCTCCGCAAGTTTGAAGGTTCGATGAGATTCAGAAAGGTATTGATTCCACCGCGTTGGGCAGAATTTGAATACCTGACGCCGTCAATAAACACCACGACGTTTTTGCCAGTTAACCCACGAACATAAATACCACCAATTGTCGGGCTGGTCCGCTGAAGTGCGGCACCAACTTCTCCGGCTGCAACCTGGGCAATAACTTCGGTGGCACGTTCCTGAATTGCGTTTGCCGGGATTACATTCACCTGTTGCCCCAACTGATCTTTATCCTGGACCTGACCAACATCAGCCGTCACGGTAATGACATCAGTAAAGGGATGAAAATCGAGGGTCAATTCACAGGTGATGGGTGTTCCACCTTCGACATAAATGGCTTTTCGGGCCTGCAGGCTTCCCTGACCATCAACACTGACTTCATACGTCCCCGGCGAAATCGAAGCAAACGTAAAATTTCCGTCTGAATCTGCCTGGGTGGTGGCGATGATGGATTGCTGGCTGTTGAGCAACGTAACTTTGGCATTTGGGTAAGCTTTTCCAGTCCGATCCTTGACGACCCCGGTGACACTGGTTTGTCCTTGTAATCGGGAAATGGCGTAGGTTGTTGATGGTGTTCCAAGTGGGGACAAACTGATGAGACCTGCCATCAGTAGACACCATACCCACTGTCGAGACATAGGTTTTTTCATAAAAAGTAAAAAGCTCCGTTTTCCTGTGCAAGATGTAATTGTTCTCAGGTTGACCCTGCTGACTTTATTTTTCCGAAACCCGGTTTTTGCGGCCTGGGCTTATTTTTCATTTCTGACCAGTTCAATATTCATCACCGGATGGACTTCATACCACTGATGGGTATGCTTGTTGTCATAGCGACTGACGCCATACACGCGGACCCGGTCACCCGGTGAGGGAGGTTTGATCTGATGTGGGTTGAGGACTTCACACACCACAAAGGGCGTGGCCTGATTGACCTTTTCAACCAGACGAAAGGTGAGGTCTCCGTCGGCATCAATTTTGACTTCGTTGACCACGCCTTCCACCACAATGTGGGGTTCGGTATTGCTTTCAATGCCCGAAATTGAGACTTCGTGAAAAGCCTGGCTTTCTTCTTCAGGTTCTACACTTTCCAGAATTTTGGTTTTCAGAGAAGGAGTGGAGGGGGTGTTGACAGCCAGCCACAGTGCACCCACCAGCACACCGCCAACCAGCAATCCGGTGGTCAGTGCCATTCCAGGCCAGCTTAACCATCGGATGTGGGAAGCCACCGCCACTGGTTTGGCTCTCTCCGCGACGGGAATCGCATCGAGTGCGGCTTCCAGAGCCTCCCAGCCTGTCTCGGGTGCCCGGTGACGTTCAATCGCCATGGCAAAGCGCTGGCCCCGGCGCAGATGTTCAACCTGCCCCCGACAGGAGGCACAATCGAGCAAATGTTGTTCAACTTTGAATACACCCGGTGGATTCAGGTTTGAATCCAGATAGGCCATCAATTTTCGTTGAATATCAATTCTCCAGCACCACATATTCCAGCCTCACATTTCATTGTATTCACCTGATTTGGGTTGATCACCACAGGTCCTGACGCGGGTGGCATCTAAAGCATCCGTTTGAGTGGACGCAAATGCGCCTCCATTTCAGTCAAGGCCCGATGAAGGCGTGATGAGACAGTGCCAACGCTGCACCCCAGCACCTCGGCAATTTCTTCGTAACTCAGTAACTCGACATAGCGTAAAACAACAACCGTCCGTAGTTTTGGTGAGAGTTCAAGCAGAACCTGAGCCAGCACTTCCTGTCGTTCTGATTGCAGGTGGAGATCATCGGGGAGACGCGAATGATCAATTTCTTCCTGACTGCCTAAAAGGTCTTCGATGGGCACCATATCCGGATGGCTTCGACGCAGCGCATCCGTACACTCATTATGGGCAATCCGCAGGATCCACGTCTTAAAGCTGGCTTCAAACCGAAATCCAGCCAGGGCCCGGTAGGCTTTGAGAAATGTGTTTTGGAGCAGGTCTTCGGCTTCCAGGCGGTTTCCAATGAGATACACAATCAGGTTATAGACCGCGTCCCGGTACTGGTCATACAGTTGCCGAAACGCAACCCGGTTCCCGGCCTGTGCGGCTCGCACGCAGTCAAACTCACTCTCGAGCGGACCATGGGATTGAAATTGGATATGGGTATTCACGTGCTTGTTTGGAGATGAGTGCTGAGATTTCAGGATATTTTTTGACGGTATCTAGGGGAATAGACGTCGTCAGTTGATATTTCTTCCCTGACTTATTCACTTTTTTTGAAATTTTTTGAAATTATTTGCAACTTCCAAATTTCACTCGATGAATTTGGTTAAAAAAACGCGCTTTGAAAAAAATTGAAAAAGCTTAAATATGTTGCCGATAAAAACGAGGCAAAATGGAATTTATTTTAATACTTTTGATCCATAATACGGCTGCTTTTCGCTGGTTCCTGCTTCTACCGGATTTTGTGTTTTGCCAGAGCGGTGTTAAGGATCTTGCCGAAAATTTCCAGACATTTTAACCACCAAACCCACCAGACACTGACCAAACCGAATATCTCAGGAAACTTTATGACGAGGTACTTAGAAATAAAAAACAGGTCAGTACCACCTGCGTCAGTGGGTGGATCGGTCGGCTAGCCAATCCCGCCCGCTCACGCAGGTGGTACTGATTCGTCGGTGCTTCTGATTTGTCTCCAGCACCAACGAAATGAGTATAAAAATATAAGTTTTTACAATAAAAAATTTGCGGCCAAATAAACTCTTATTTTAGGAGTTTGTAAACGAATAATTTCTGTCTCCCGGAATGTACGAATTTCCTCGGCAAAATCTTTCAGACGTCAAGTGCCTTGCTGTACCGGCCAGCCCCAAAAACTTTGTGATGAGGTTTGTGGAGGGAAACGGGGGTGATTTGGTTTTGGTTGTTTTTCGGGGTGTGAGC
>DAOQNB010000892.1:0-3055 GCA_035335845.1 Acidobacteriota bacterium
TCACAAGACCCGTAGTTACTCGGTCAATAAAACCGAGGTATTCAAACCGGGCTAGAGAAAACTACATTCAAGGAAAAGTGTTTTTTCATTTTACCTTTCAAAGCAATGGAAAAACTGGGGAGCTTCAACTTGATCGAAGTTTGGGGCTTGGATTAGATGAACAGGCGATACTGGCACTTTTAGACATTGAATTTGAGCCAGCAACAAAAAATGGAACTCCCATTTCGGTCCGCTCCCGAGTTGAATTTTCCTTCTACATTCTGGATGAAGATATTTCGAATCGTTTCCGTAAACCACTCACCTGACACAGGATTGATGGTTTTGCCTTTGTTGTTGAGAGAGAATTCCATTCCTTAAAAACAATTGAAAAGTGGATAGTTTGTCTGGTGCTTTGCTTTCATATACTGAATATTTACTACTTCAATTACAACCTCAATAATCCAGCGCCCGTCCGGGCGAAAGCAATAAGCCAAATTTCCACCCCCAATAGAGCACGCCTGAGTGTTTATGTTTCGATTCCTTTATTTAGTCAATTTAGTTCCTGAGCCTGAAGGTGGATTTGTGGTGACATTTCCAGATTTTCCCGAAGCCATCACCCAGGGTGAAGATGTTTCCGATTCATTGAAACAGGCGGCGGATTGTCTTGAGGAAGCTATTGCAGGCCGGATCCGTCGTAGGCAACCCATCCCTATTCCGGCTCCAATCGCCGAAGGTGGATTTTCAGTTTCGCTTTCCACTTTGTTTTCAGCCAAAACGGCGCTCTATTTAAAAATGAAGTCAGACAATGTGAGTTCTGGCGAACTGGCCAGAAGACTTGAATGGAAAGAGAAAGAAATTCTTCGGTTGTTGGATCCCAAGCACCAATCAAAAGTGGCACAGCTCGAAATAGCCTTGAATTCCCTTGGACTTCAGCTCGTTGTTGAGATTCGCGATGCAGCCTGAAGTTCAGACAATAGTTCAAGGTAGTTTCTGATCAACCAGTGAGGCGAATGAAGAGTTGAAAAACTAAGCGGCTTTGAACCTGAAAAAGCGGATGGCAGGCGCGTAGCCCACACGCTGGGCCCCGCACCTGCACCTGATGGGCTAAAATCCGAATTTTCTGCCATCCTGAACAATCATTTTTGGACGTCTTTCACTCTTCACTTGCCTTATTGAAACCTGCTCATACCAGTTTGCAATGAGATCGTCATACCGGAAAATGGTCAAATTGTTCAATCAAATAAGCTTAGTAAACTACTGATCACTAACGACTGACTACAAACTGGAATCATCACGCCTTAAATCCACCGTCAATATCAATGCTGGCACCCGTGATAAAAGCGGCTTCAGGGCTGGCCAGAAAAGCGACCAGACTTGCCACTTCGTCATCTTTGCCATAGCGCGGCAGTGCCATAATCCCTTTTAACATTTCAGCAAAGGGGCCATTCTCGGGGTTTAATTCAGTGTTGACTGGGCCGGGTTGGACGTTGTTAACCGTAATCCCTCGCGGCCCTAAATCACGAGCCAAACCACGAGTGAGTCCAGCCACGGCGGCCTTCGTCAGGGCATAAACACTGCCACCTGGAAATGGCACCCGGTCGCCGTTGACACTGCCAATCGTGATAATGCGCCCTCCGTCTCGCATATGGCGGGAAGCTTCCTGAATGCCGACAAATACCCCTCGGACATTGATATTCACCAGATGATCAAATTCGTCCAGGGTAAATTCATCAAATGGCTTCATAATCGCAACCCCGGCGTTGTTGACCAGAATATCAAGCCCACCGAGGACCTTGGCCGTTTCAGCGACCGCATTTTTGACGGCATCAGCATCGGCACTATCGGCATGCACTGCCAGCGCTCGCCCGCCTTCAGCCTCAATCGCCGCCACCACTTCATCAGCTTTGGATGATGAACTGGCATAGGTAATTGCCACGGCAGCACCGTCCTGGGCGAGCCGTTTGGCAATGGCGGCTCCGATTCCTCGTGATCCGCCCGTGACGAGGGCGACCATACCTGAAAGTTTCTTCGACATGATCTTGCTCCTTTTTTTCAATTATGTACCAATCGGTAAAAAATATAAACTGGTGGACGTTTTCTGTCAAGCAGATTATTGTACCAGCAGGTACAAAAATCAGGAGGTCAGCTATGTCATCAAAAGGTCGCCCCCGGGCATTTGATGTGAATCAGGCACTCGACCGGGCACTGGAGGTTTTTTGGAGTAAAGGCTATGAGGGCACATCCCTGCCGGATCTGACCCAGGCCATGGGGATTAACCGTCCAAGTCTGTATGCCGCGTTTGGGAATAAAGAAGCACTCTTTCGTAAAGTCTTGGACCGGTATGTTGAAATTTCGTCGCTGGCGACACAGGAAGCACTCAATGAACCGACGTCGCGCGCAGTCGCAGAACGGCTTCTGTTTGGTTCGATTGAATTGACGACCAACCCGCATCATCCACGCGGATGTTTGCTGGTTCTGGGTGGATTGGCCGGAGGCGACGCTGCCGAAACCATGCGCCAGGAAATGATCAGCCGTCGCCAGGCTGGGGAAAATGCGATTCGTGAACGATTTGAACGGGCCAAAACCGAAGGTGATTTACCAGATGACGCCGATCCAGCTGACCTGGCCCGGTTTATTACCACTGTCAACCAGGGAATGTCGGTCCAGGCTGGGGCTGGGGCAAGTCGTGAGGAACTTGAGCGAGTGGCAAAAATTGCCTTGCACGCCTGGCCCAAACCCAAACCACCGCAACCGTGATCAGGATGAAAAACCTCGGGCTCAGGGCGGAAGACTCGCAAGTTCGGGACAGAAGAAAATGGGCTCAATGCCCTGAGCCCAATGTCTTCAACTCCTTTTCTTCCACTCTGGTTTTAGGGTTCAAGGGTGGGAGTTCTTCATTCTCAATTCTTCATTCTGCATTCTCAATTGGTACAGCCCATGCTTTTCCTACGAAGTCTTTTCTTCACAATTTTATTTCCAGGAACAGTCACGGTGGGCATTCCCTACTGGCTGGTTTCATCGGTTCCCGTGATACACAGACCGAATCCTGGGCCACTTCATTTTTTCGGGTTGCCAC
>DAOQNB010000893.1:0-3049 GCA_035335845.1 Acidobacteriota bacterium
TCATTATGGACAGTTTAGTTGTTTCAAATGTGCAGCAGCGCCCCACCCGAACCGCCGTGAGTATTCTTGGGGTGGCGCTTGGGGTGGTACTGGTTTTGATTTTTGTTGGACTGGTCAACGGCATGCAGCATAGTCGTGCACAACGTGACTCAAACGTTGGGGCTGACATCATGTTTTGCCGTGAATTCAGCCTGACCACAACCTCATTGTCTCTTCCCACCCAGTATCAGGCGGAACTGAACAAGGTCCCCGGCGTCACGGTCACCACACCCGTCGGCCAGTATCTCAAAGAGAGCAAAAACGGAATTGGGTTTGAAATCCTGGAAGGCATTGATTTTCCAAGCTATGCCAAAATGTCAGGCATCACCATGAAGGTCGGGCAACCATTGCAAAATGAGCTGGATGTCATTGTTGATGAGGATTACGCCAAACACAAAAAGGTCACGGTCGGCAGCGAAATCGAACTCTTTAATCGCAAGTTTAAAGTCAGTGGTATCTATCAGCCCGAAAGCGGCGCCCGGATCAAAATCAATCTGGCCAGCATGCAGGAAATCCTTTCATCTCCGGAACGCTGTACGGTGATCTATGTCAAAGGGACTGACTCAGAAAGCCAGGCTTCACTCGCAAAGAAGATTGATACGGCACTGCCCGGCAACAAGATTATGCCGATGGAAGACCTGCTTCAGCTCTATGAAAATGGAATTCCGGCCTTTAATCAATTTCTAAAAGTTGTGGTTGGGCTGGCAATCATTGTAAGCTTACTGGTTGTCTTACTGGCGATGTATACCACCATTACCGAGCGAACACGTGAAATCGGCATCCTCAAATCACTTGGGGCCTCAAAAGCATTTATCATTCGCGAAATCGAACAGGAAGCCCTGCTGATTTGTGCTCTGGGGGTTGTGGTTGGATTTCTCTTTTCATTTTTGTTGAAAGTTGGGATCACCAAATTCACCTCGTTACAGGTTGAGCTTGAACCCCGCTGGATGCTGTATGCCGCATTGATTGGGTTGAGTAGCGGATTGCTCGGGGCGCTTTACCCGGCACTACGTGCCGCCAATCAGGATCCCGTGGATGCCTTGAGCTACGAATAGCTCATCGGGTGCTCCTTAAAAATTTAGAAAGCAGGCTTTGCTCAGTTCAGAAAGTCAATTTGAGGTTTATGAAAACAATTCTGCAAGCCATTGATGTCTCTATGATTTACCGGGCCGGGAAGGTTGATGTGCCAGCCCTGCGTGGAATCAATCTGGAGGTGAAAGAAGGCGAATTTGTGGCTGTGATGGGACAGTCCGGTTCGGGCAAATCAACGCTCTTACATATTCTGGGTGGTCTGCTCAAGCCAACCAAAGGCACGGTCCTGGTGGATGGAGAAGACCTTGCCAAAGCGTCCGATGCCTATCGAACTGACATCCGCCGTCGCAAAATTGGCATTGTTTTTCAACGGTTTAACCTGTTCCCAACCCTTTCGGTTGAAGGAAATCTCAAACTGGCTGAACGGATTCGTCAGAAGGGCTCGCAAAACGAGGCGCCGGCCCAGGAGTATCGCCGCCACATTTTGCAGTTGCTTTCGCTCGAAAATCGCCTGCATCACAAGCCAATTGAGCTTTCTGGTGGCGAACAGCAACGGGTTGCCCTGGCCCGGGCGATTGTCAACCACCCGGCGATTTTGCTCGCGGATGAACCCACCGGCAATTTGGACAGCGAAAACTCACAAATCGTGCTCGATATGCTGGTCAAGCTCAACAAAGAACTTGGTCAGACAGTTTTGATGATTACCCATAATCTGGAAGCAGCTCAAACGGCAAACCGACTGGTGACCATGCGGGATGGTCGTATTTTGCACGACGTCCCGGTGCAAAAATCAGCGTTGTCTGCCGTCGAACCCGGTGTTTTGGCTGGCAAATAAAGCAAGTGCCTTTTGTCGTGAGAGTTAAGGAGCGCGAATCACACTATGCGCAAGATTTTTGAAGTGATCAAAGCCACTGTGCTCTGGAATTATGAGCGAGGAACCTGGCAGTACGATGTGTTGTGCGTAGCCATCCTCGCTTTTATTTTTCTCATCCCAACTTCGTTTTTTGACGAGCGCAAATCCCGTTCGCTCAAAAAACCCGATTACATCAGCACCAGTGAACTCCAAAACCAGTCCCCGGCTCCGACGCTCAAAGTGTTGCTCGAATCAGCTGGATCACGGCGGCGGGGAGGTCAAGAGGTCAAGCTCAAGCATTTTGAGGCGGTATCAAACGAAGATGGGGTGATCGTTGGATACCAGGTCTGGTATCAACAAAACTAGCCAGTCATCTGGCCAGGATAGCGAAGTTTTGAGGTCAAAAAACACAAGTTATGAAATTAAAAGCACTTTTTTCGGTCATCTTGTTTATTGGAATCACTGCGATATCGGTCATTCCCGGCAATTTCGCAGCCGTTCAGGCCAACGCTCCGGCAGATGCCTTAAATACGGTTCTGGCTAATATTGAAACCACCAGTCGCCAAATGACTGGACTGCAAGCCACGGTTTCACACCAACGAACCAACGGCCAACTCAATATTAAAGACCCGAAGCAAGTTGGAACCCTGCTGTATAAGCCAGGGAGTGTTCGCCGGATGCGGATTGATTACACCCAGCCACAACCAAAAGTGGTCGCAGTAAACGGTGACAAAGGTCTTTTATTTGAGCGAAATCTCAATCAAGTTTTTTTAAGCACCGTAAGTAAAGTGGCAAGCAAAGCCGGGTCGTCCGGTATCTTGTCAATTCTGAATTCAGCGGCTCAACTCAAAGAAAAGTTTGATATTAAACTGGTTGGCAACGAAGGCTTTAATGGCATGCAAACCACCCATTTAACCCTGACCCCCAAAGCCCAGGATGGATTTACCAGAATTGAAGTCTGGATTGATACCAGGACCTGGTTACCAGTGCGCCAGATCTTTTATGAGCGCAATCGCGATTTTACCGAAGTGACGCTGAGCAATATCATTTTTAACCCAAAGTTGTCAGACAAACAGTTTGATGTTGATTATGGCAAAGCCAAGGTGATTAAAGGATAGGAAGTCG
>DAOQNB010000894.1:0-3046 GCA_035335845.1 Acidobacteriota bacterium
AACCAAGAACCAAGAACCAAGAACCAAGAACCAGGAACCAAGAACCAGGAACCAAGAACCAGTATTTTCTTCATTCTTCATTCTCAATTCTTCATCCCCCAAAAAACTGCCATCCAAGCCTGAAAACCCACGCCACCACCAGTAATCCCATAATTCCAAATACCACTATCGGATGACCAAAGTTGTCTCCGATTTTTCTGGTCGTGCCTGAATACCCAAGCAGAGTGAGTCCTGCGGTCAGCCACCAGAGCCCAAAAAGTCCGAAAACCAGCGGGCTGAGTGGGTGGAAATGGATTGCACGTGTCACTTCTCCTTTTGCCAGAGCGCAAAAGGCCCTGGTCATTCCACACCCAGGGCAATCAATTCCAGTAAAAGTTTTAAACGGACAGAGAAAAAACCGGGGATGGTCGGCTGGAAAGTAGAAGAAACTCACAACAAAAATGGTGCTGGTAAAGACAAACCCCATTGCCGAGGGAGAAGACCAGATTCGGGAAAGCCAGGTACGAATCATAGGAGTAGGGCTGAAGAAGTAGGGCTGAAGATTATCGGGCTGAAGAAGTAGGGCTGAAGACATTGGGCTTGGGGCTGAAGGTGAAGGGCTGAAGAAGACGGGTTCAACACCCTGAGCCCGTTTTCTTCAGCCCCTAGCCCTGAGCCCCTGGCTCTGGTTTTATCCTACTTGCTCGACTCGCAGGCCACGATCAATCAAATTAACTTCCAGGATTTCTCCTCCGGCTTCAGTCAAGGCTCGACTGACATCGGCTTTGCGGCCAGTTTCAACCAAAAACACCACACATCCGCCGCCACCAGCCCCACAGACTTTGGCGGCCAGGGCACCCTGTTCTTTAGCCACAGAAATCAATTGTTCAATGGTGTCAGTGGTGACGTGTTCTGAAAATCCTTTGCGGAGTTCCCATTCTTCAGTCAGGCAGGTGGCAATACCTGGCAAATTTTGTTCGAGCACGGCAATGCGCATGCGATTGGTGACTTCACACAGGCTGGCAAATCGTTCGCGGACGCCATCTCGATTGTCAATATGAGCTTTGAAAATTTCCCAGTTGTTTGTACCGCTAAAATGAGGTTTTCCGGTGTAGCACAGCACCACATGATCTTGAAGTTTTGCCAGATCAATGGAGAGTGCCTCGCGGACAACCCCAATCACTTCCAGGTGTAAACTGTTCGTTCCGCCATACATCGCCGGATAATAATCCTGCACACCCGACGGCACCTCAATGACCTGGGTCTCGATATTTTGGGCAATTTTCAAAAGCTGGCTGTCACTAAATCGGTTCCCGGTGAGATGATCCAGGGCGCCTGCCAGTGCCACCGCCAGCGCTGAAGAGCCACCCAGACCAGAGCCGGGTGGTGCCGCGCATCGAGTGGTCACTTTTACCCCAGTATATGGCTTAAAGTAATCAACCATCCGCGCAAGGAGTTGGAGTGGGGTATCAAGCCGAATTTCCCCAAGTGATTCATAGGTTTCACTTAGATTGATATCTTCCGAAACCAAAATAATCTGTTCATCAAGTCGTTCTTCAACCCGGCAGGTTGCCAGAAGGTCAATTGCCACGTTGATAGTTTGGGCTTCCTGATGCAACAGATAGAGTGGCCAGAGATCAACCGTTCCACCTGCCAGGTCAATTCGCGTCGGAGCTTTTGCTTCAATAATCATGGGATGAGGGCTTGGTGCTTGGTGTTTAGTGCTTGGTGTTTAGTGCTTGGTGTTTAGTGCTTAGAAAAAAATACTTTACAAGAACCCTGAACCAAAAATCAAAAACCAAGCACCAGGTACCAGATACCAGATCAGTTGTTCTGCCCGTGGAGTTTGAGGACTTCAAACACAATGTCCGCTGATTGATAGAAGTCATCAATTGACATGTATTCTTTGACCGTGTGGATATTATGCATTCCGGTGCCAAGATTGGCGCATTCGATTCCCTTGCGGTTAAAGATATTTGCATCACATCCACCGCCAGTCGGCAATGGTTCGCAATCGTGCCCAAGATTGTGGGCTGCTTGTTTGACCAGTCTGACAATCATCGAATCATCGGCCAAATCCATGCGGTGATAGTCGCGCTCAATGTGTTTCTCAAGCCGGGCTTTGACGGTGTGTCCATCATTGGTCACTTCATGATGGGAAACCGCTCGTTCCAGGCAGTCAACCATGTGAGAAGTTTGGGTTTCGAGCTTGTCGTCATTGTGACTGCGCGCTTCACAGTACAGATCCACCCGGTTGGGGACGACATTGACTGCCACTCCACCATTGATCGTGCCGATGTTGGAAGTTGTTTCATGGTCAATGCGCCCCAGCTTCATTTCAGCAATCGCTTCAGAGGCAATCTTGATGGCTGAGATTCCTTTTTCAGGGCAGACACCCGCATGGGCTTCGAGTCCGTAAATGGTAAACCGCATTCGGTTTGACGATGGGGCTTTGGTAATCAAATGACCCGGATCATCACTATCAAGCACCAGTCCAAATTTTGCGCTGACCCGGTCAATTTCGCAGTTTTTCGCGCCCAGTAACCCGACTTCTTCGCAAATGGTAAAGACAATCTGAAGATCGCTGTACGGAATATTCTGCTCCTGAAGCGTGCGGATACATTCCACAATAATTGAGCATCCAGTTTTGTCGTCGCCACCAAGGACAGTCGTTCCATCGGTGCGAATGATGTTGCCTTCTCGAATTGGCTTCACCCCTTTTCCTGGCACGACGGTATCCATATGTGAGGACAGAAAAAATGGCGGGGCATTCGGGTTCGTTCCTTTGAAATGGACAATGACATTGCCAGTATTTCCACCAACTTTTTCACCGGCATGGTCAATGTAGACCGTTCCTCCCAAAGCTTCACAGTCAGCCTTGAGTTTCATTGCCACATCCCGTTCTTCACGCGAGTGACTATCAATTTGGATGAGTTCCAAAACGTGATTGAGCATGCGTTCGCGATTGATCATATGAGGAGGAATTCCTTTAAAGAGGTGAAGGTGAGTGATGCCGGGTTCAGGGTTCAGGGTTCAGGGTTCAGGGTTCAGGGTTCAGGGTTCAGGG
>DAOQNB010000895.1:0-3043 GCA_035335845.1 Acidobacteriota bacterium
CCTGGATTTCCAGTGTAACTCCAGGTAATGGCCTGGCGCGTTCGCGTTTTCCACGCTTCTCCGCCATTGGGCGTCACCACCTGAATCGTCGCGGTAGCCGATCCGCTAACGACTGAAAATGGACTGTTACTGGTATCATTCACCCCGGTGTTGGTGGTACTCGTTACTTTGATGGTGTAATCATTTCCAGCTAAAAGCGTTGCCGGAATTGCCCACGTAAAGGAGCCCGTTCCATTGCTCCCCACTGATGTTGAAGCCGCAATGGTTTGCTGGAATAAACCGCCTTTGAGCAAGTCGAGCTTGACCGTACTTCCAGGATTCCCGGTGTAATTCCACCGAATGGTTTGGGTTGAGCCTGTATTCCAGGACTCACCTCCATTGGGTGAAGTCATGGTCAGCGAAGCGGTAGAAGGACTGTTGATCGAAAAGACAGCGTTGCTCTCATCGTCATAAATGAAATCAAAGGGGCTGCTCACCCGGATTTTATAGTCGCTTCGGGACGTAACGTCGGCTGGAATTGTCCACGTATAAGATCCCACACCATTGTTTCCAACCGAAGCATCAAAGGTAATAAACCGGTCAATAATGACACCGCGCAGCAATTCAATCTGGACACTGGAATATGGATATTCACTCGTGTAAGCCCAGGTAATGTTATAGGTTGAACCGACGGTCCAGGTTTCACCACCGTTGGGCGAAGTGACATTGAGTGGCTTGACCGGAGCGCCTTCCCCACGAAAAATTGCCACAATCGGGGCGGTCTGATTGATGGTGCGGGCATTGTCACGTTGGTTGGGAATCCCCGTCGGGCGGCCAAGGTAAGTGACACCTGGGTTTGAGAAACCAGCGTACCCTGAGCACTGGCAATAGTTGTCATAAGCCATCACGGTGCGATAGACCCCAGCGTAATAATGACCATATGAATACGGATACGCCCCCTGTGAGCCGGCGTTGGCAACATCGTGCTGACAGCCCAGATTATGGCCGACTTCGTGGGCTAAAACATAGTAACTGGAGGCATACCGGCGGGTCACAACTGAATAAGCATACGCTTCAAAGTCAGGCCCAAGGTTGTCACTCCCCATCAAATACCCCCGGCCTCCCAGCGTTTCATTGGTCACCAGCATTGAAACCAGATCGGCTGAGTGTGTATCACGCAACGCGGTAATCGTGGGATTGGCTCGCATCCATTCCAACATCGCGGTGAAATCATTTGATTCAGCATAGGCAACTTCAACGGTATGCACCAGTCGCAGCCGGGCGTTGATCTGGCTGTTGATATAGGCCGTGTTGGTGACATCAACGGCATTTTGGGCTTCAACCACAATCCGGGATGTTCCACCAGCCGCAACTTTGGCTTTTGTCGTGTAGACAATCATGATGTCCATCATAGACAGCGCTGCATTTGGCATCGTGGCTACTCGAAGAGCATCAACGGATTGCTCAGTCATGTCTGACGTAGAATGTACGTCCTGATCTGGGGCAGGTGCGCCGCCACAGGTCGGCGCCTTGAGTTCATCCAGCTTCCGCAGTTCAGAGACATTGAGTGTTTCAGTTGGGGCAATTTCATAAAGCCCAACGGGTGATTGAATGATGCCCGCACACAGGCCATCAACAACGGTTAAGGTGATGTCACCGCCATCATCTGGAAATTTCCCGCGCCAGGTGAAACTGGTTTCACTACGCACTTCAAAATCAGTGCGGGCAGCTTCAAATTCAGTGCCTCCAAGTGGAAATCGCAACGCCTGGGACCGGGATTCTGCAAGTAAATCAAAGTTGATCTGGATCAGGCGTGTTTCCACAACAGAGTCAGATGGGTTGATGGTCGAGGGGCTCGCCTTCCCAGTTGAAATATAAGTAAATAAGGATGGGGCTGGTGACTGCTGGGTTTGGCCAGTCGTCACCGGTGTTGATCCAAAAAGCATCAGACACAAAACAAAGAGTGAAAACACAATATTTTTGCCAGTCATCACGGACTGAGCAGGTTTTTGGATGATGTGAGTACAAACGGACATCGAGGCCTCCGAAAAAATGGTTGCTGCCAGGATTTTCTTCTCGCGAGTGGCCTGTGCCCTGCAGGTCACTGAGGGCACAGAACAGGAGTAAAAAGTCGGCATATCTGAGATTGATTTGAATGAAGATATCCTTCTCAAGTGCAACCGGCGTGCCACGTAAAAAAAGGCTCAAATCGGCGATGAATGGACAGGCGTCACCTGCTTAAATTCTTTAAATCAATAAACTTATAGAAATTAAATTATTTTTAAATTTTAAATTTAATTTGAATCTTTAACCTTTTAGTGAAAGGTTTTAGCTTTTTGGTTAAAATATGGAGTGCGGCGACGTGATTGAAAGCCGCCAAATTCCAAAGCTACGTCAAGCCGGAGCACGCCAAGAAATATTATTTGACGATTCAACGCATTTCTCAGTAAGGTACCGCCTTCTGTAAATCAGTGCGTATCCCAACTCCATACAGGACAGATCATCATGCTGTCGTTACTGCGTGCAACCAGTGCAGGCGAAGATCCTGGGATTCGTCTGCTTCGATACACACTCGCTGTTTTAATGATTATTCACGGCTTCACCCGGATTGCCCTGGGAGGCGTCACTCCATTTGGCGGCTATCTTTCCAGCGTTGGGTTCCCGCTTGGCCTGGCGCTCGCCTGGTCAATCACTCTGTTTGAAATTGTGGGTACCGTCACACTGACGGCCGGATATTTTCTGATTCCAATTTCAATTGTATTTTGTTTCCAGTTACTGATGGGAATCATCCTGGTCCACGGGAGAGAAGGCTGGTTTGTGGTCGGCGCCGGACGCAATGGAATGGAATACAGTGTGCTGCTTATTTTCGGGTTTCTGGCGGTTATCTGCTCAACCTGGGTGCGGGAAAAAAAGCGGGAAACGTAATTATTTTCACCACAGAGACCACAGAGAACCGCAGAGGCTCAGTCACCTGAACTCCTGCCGGGTTCTTTGTGTCCACTGTGGTATACTATTATCAGACCTGAAGATTCAGAGAACCAGCATGCTCACTATTTGCGCCGGA
>DAOQNB010000896.1:0-3041 GCA_035335845.1 Acidobacteriota bacterium
ACAGAAATCAGTTTCCGAAATGCTATAGAACCTTGAGGAGAGAATTATGCCACGCTTTGTGTTTGCCAAATCGCTGGTTGTTTTGGTGATACTGGTATCTGGTATCAGCACGGTGACGCCGCTGGCTGGTGTCAATGCCCAAAACAAGCCTGAACCTGCCAGCCAGCCTCCGGCTGATGTCAAAAAGTTGTTTGACACCATCAACCAGCTCCGAGTCGCTCCTGATCAAATGCCAGAAGCCATCACCAAAATGGTGAGCGAACAAGATCCGGGCTATGAAACCAGCGATATCTTTACCAAAGACGTCATCAATGGGAAAACACGTCTGCAAAATGTCGAAGACCTGAAAACGATGGTTTCAGAAGCTGAGAAACTCTCGGCGTTGGAATGGGACGCTGATCTGGTCACCCTGGCAAGTCAATTTAAGGGGGAGCCGCAAAACAAGCTTTTCAAACTTGAAGTGTTCCGCCAGGGAAACGGCAAGCCGGCTGAACGCGCCATGATGTGGTGGGCGGCGGATCGGGATTTTGATGCCATCCGCGATCTGCGCAATGCCAGACTCAAATATATCGGGATTTGCAAAAAACCTGGTGAAAATGATGATTATTTGATGTGTGCGAGTGCTTTGAAAGGCAAGGCGTTTCTGCTCAAGGAAAATGAGTTGGCCAACCGCCCCTATGACCCACGCGAAGATCAAAACCCACCCTGGAATGATGCCCTCAACGTCAAACAGCCCAATATCACGTCATTTGTCAAATCGGATGGCACGCTCGACGTTGCCTGGCGCGATATGGGGGCGCCGCCACGGGTGTTTCTGACACGCTTTGCTTCAAATGGCACCCGGACCTGGACCAAAGAAGTTCCGGGCGTCAATCCCTCTGAACATCAACTGCTGGCCGGGTTTACCGAAGACCCGGAAGGGAATATTTACGTTCTCAGAGCCAAAGATGAAGGCGACCACGACACCAAAAACCAGCCTGATCCACCAAAAAATGACAAAGGTGAATCTGATCCAACCTGGGATCGCCCGGATATGATGAAGTTGACCAAACTCGATAAAGACGGAAAAGAGCTGTGGACCAAAGATTTAGCCAAAAAAGGCGGAAATGCGTTTGGGTTTATTTCGCCGATGTCACCCAATCGCAAAGCCGAAGAAAAAGGCCGAATCGCCGGCCATGATTCGCATTCTTCAACCAGCCGCATTGGGTTTACCACCTATAAGGGAACGCCGATTATTTTTGCTTTCTATGGTGGTGCAACTGAGTGGGATAAAGCCATCAGTGGTCGGCACCAGAATGCCTACTGGCGGACACTGAATGCCAAAACCGGTGAACCGGTTGAAAATCTGAATGGCTCGGCGATGGCCCACAGTTTTGACAGTCAGTTGCTGGTTTCGGATGAAGGAATCATCACCGCCGAGCGCAGCGACAGTGGCCTGCTGATGGCCAATTATCTGTACACACGGTCAAATCCGCTGATTTTCCATTTCTTTTATGCCACCACCACCAATGGTAATGAATGTTTTACCCAGTTGGGTTCGCTGACGCCGGCTGATGACGGGTATTTGATTCTGATTGCTGGAAATAACAGTGAATCCATTATTGGCAAGAGTGTCAGCGGAAAAGCATCGCAGGCTGAAGCGTTGCGCAACCGGAATCTGATGGTGATTCGGATTAAAAAAGGATTTGCCCAGGAAATTGACGCCCTGATTGATAAACCGGAGAGCAAACAGGTTCTGGACGATATTTTGAACAGCATGAAATCTTCGCCGGAACGCGATGGGTTGAACCTGATTGGGCGAACCTATCTCACGCATTATGGCGGGGATGAACCATACAGTGCCTCGCGTCCAAAAATGGTTCGGCTGGCCGATGGAAACTATGTTGTGTTGTGGGAACGCTGGACGCACACCCTCAATGCCGAGAAGACTGGTATTGAAGGCAGCTTTGATTCAACCTGGGCCATGAAAATCAACAAAGATGGCGAAGTGTTGAAAGAAGCGGTCAAACTCTCTGATTCAGTCCGCATCACGCGGGGCGATGAGCCGGTGTTGTGGAATGGCAAGGCTTCGTTTTTAGCTGGCGATGTGGTTGACGGTAAAATGCTGATTCATCAGGTAGATGGCCAGTTAAACTACTCAGTGTTGACGGTGCCGCTCAATTGATGAGAGAACGTCCAGCACAAGCCTTTTAGAAAGTGAGTTTGGTTGGGGGTTCAAGCTTTGCCTTGCAAAAGTTGTTACGAGGCACTATTCAAGTGCCTGGTGAAGCTTGAACTTCAGCACCTTTATTTTGAGGAGTACCCAGAAACCATGAGTCGAATCTTGCTTATCACTCTGTTTTTTCTTCTTTCAGCCACGTCTTCGGTTATGGCGCAGCAACAATTTGAGATTACCAATGCGTCTCAATATTTTGACATCAAAATCAGTGTCGAAACTTGTGAGGAAGGGAGCTGCCGTGGGAAAGCGTCCTTTTCATTTTTCAAAAAAGGGGGCACCACACCATATCAAGTCATCACGTTGCCTGATACCTACATTTCGCTGGATGAACAGGGCAATCCGGATGTGAATATTTCATTGCTCTATGATCAGCAAAGCGTGATCAACATCGGCGACTTTAATTTTGATGGGATGGAAGATGTCGCGATTTGCAACGGCGCCAACGGCTCCTATGGCATGCCGTCGTATTCGGTTTATCTGTCCAATCGGGCTGCCCGGAAATTTGTCTACGATAAAAGGTTTAGCCTGCTGGGCACTCATCTGGGAATGTTTGAAGTTAATAGCGACCAGAAAACCCTCCGTACCTTCGACAAAAGCGGGTGTTGCTACCACGTCACCGAAGAGTTCACCGTCGTCAACAATGCACCACAAAAGGTCCTTGAAATCATTGAAGACGCAACCATTGAAGATGAATCAAAGGTCAAAATCACCACCAAACGACTGGTGAATGGGAAATGGAAAACCGAAGTCAAATATGAAACCCGAGACGAGGAATGAAGAATGAAGAATGAAGAATGAAGAATTGAGAATGAAGAATGAAGAA
>DAOQNB010000897.1:0-3039 GCA_035335845.1 Acidobacteriota bacterium
TATTGGGGAGATACCAGGCAGCCAGCCCGGTGATGACGCCATATCCAACCAGCAATACCAGCGCCACCGCGACCAGCCATTTTCGACGAAGTTTTGTTTTTGAAGGCATTTGAAGCGGAATCATGGATTGGTTCCTCCGAAAATATTTGATTGAAGGCGTATCTTTTCTCTGATTTATGGTAATAAGCAGCAGAATCTCAATAGAGGGTTCAGGGTTCAGGGTTCAAAGTCTTCGAAATTTATGTCTTTCTCGTCCTTTTCGTCCTTTTTGACTTTTTACAAACCCTGAACCCTAAAACGGTTTTAAACTGGCAGTATCAAACTGAATACCAGCTATTTAGCAAATTCTGCATTCAAGCCCACCCGCTTACGCAGGTGGTACTGACTCTTCATTTTTTCGAGAGAGCACATCACATCACTCAACGTGTCTGACGCTGCAATTGATCGCATTCTTTTAGAACAGGCAATTGCTGGCGACGAAGCTGCCTTTTCGCAGCTTTATGAACGCCACTGGGAACTGGTGTATCGTTTTGCCTTTCGTATTGTCAATTCGGTCGAAGCCGCGCAAGACATTACACACGATTGCTTCGTCAGCCTGATCAAACATCCGGACCGCTATAACCCAAATCTGGCGTCGCTGAGCACCTATTTGTGTGCGGCGGCCCGCAATCTGGCGCTCAAACAATTTCGCCGGACTGAAACTGAACTTTTAAGCGAAGACGAAGCCTTTGCCCCCAACCAGCCAGGCGGGGACCGAAGCCCGCTGCAACAGGTACTTGACCGCGAACTCTCTGCCGTTGTCCAGCAGGCAATTGCCGAACTCCCGGTGCTCCAACGCGAAGCGCTTGTGCTGTTTGAATTTGAAGAACTTTCGCTGGCCGAAGTCGCCACCGTCGTCGGCACTGACGTCGGCACGGTCAAATCACGACTTTCCCGCGCCCGCGAACGGCTCAAAAAGGTCTTTGCACCTTATTTTCAACCCTAAAAACCAGGGTTCACGGTTCCTGGAAAAGACATAAAGGACGAAAAGGACATAAAGGACCAAAGTTCAAGAACTCTAAACCCTGGCTTTCAAACCCTGAACCCTGAACCCTGAACCCTGGCTCTCAAACCCTGAACCCTGAACCCTGAACCCCGAACCCTGATTGCTATGCCTTCCACACCAAACCCAGAGCCGAATCAGGCCGAACTGACCCACGAAGACCGCGAATTGCGGCGGGTGCTCCGCACGTGGGAAGTTCCCGCGCCAAATATTGATTTGCAAGCCAAAGTGCTGGCTTCGTACCGGCAGCAAACACGGCCTTCGTGGTGGAAGCGAATGCTGACCTTCACGATTCCGATTCCGGCGGTGGCGCTGGCGGCCTTGCTGGTCATCACCACGACGCTGGTGGTTCAATTGCCGAAATTGTTGACGCCACCCAAAGCTGAAAAGGAAATTGTCACGGTCATCAAACCGGTCGAAGTGCCGGTCATCCAGGAAAAGATCGTCGAACGTCCGGTTGTGGTTGAGAAAAAAGTGTTCGTTCCACGCCCGGTGACTCGCGAAGCGGCCAAACCAACGCCAACCCCTTCGGTCGAACGCGCGGAGCCCAAACTGGATGTAAGCCCACCAACTGTAGCTTCCGAAGGCGCTGGTGCCAGCAAGCAGGTAACTCGTGATTTTTCAGTGACGGACGTTCAGTTGCGATTGACCGAACCTCGATTAAGCATCAATCGGCGGGTAGAAACGCTTGGATGTGCGGATGTTCAAGGCTCACTGGTGTGGATTGACGTTCCGGGCTATGGTCGGTTTGTGTGTTCGTTGGTGGCACGTCCAGGATACGTCTTCCAGAAACTAGGCTCCGTTTCCGGCACGACGCTTTCAATTTCGACCACCGACGTTGACCTGGAAATTGAAACTTCGTCACCGATTCTCGAAGGGAGCGGACGCTTTACGCTGTGGGTGCTGCACCAGAAAACCTCACTGACTGACGGCAGCGGCTGCCTCTCCGGTAGCGCCCGAACCGTGGCCGAAGCGCTGAAGGCCAAATGAAAAATGAAGAATTGAGAATGAAGAAAATACTTCCTGGGCGCTCCGAAGAGGATGGGAACGCAGGCATCCTGCCCACTTGCATTTCAATTCCGACCAACTGCGGGCGAGACGCCGCGCTCCCAGGTGATTGAAGCTCCATCTCCCAAAATGAATTATGAATTATGAAAAAAGCTGCTAAATTTCTGTAAATCAACCAGATAGCTCCTTTGTAAAATGAACAAAGAATGAAGGAAGGAACTGCTAAACTTTTGTAGACCAACGAGATAACTCCTTCATAATTCATAATTCTTTCAATGGCCTTCACGATTCCCGAGTCTATCGAAAATCTTCCCAATGTCACGCCGGGTGAGGCGCGGGTGTTTCGGTTGCTCAAAACCAAACTCCCGGATGATGTCCTTGTCTGGTATGACGTGCCGGTGCGCGGACGCTACAGCGATTTCATCGTGCTCCATCCACGGTTGGGCGTGCTGGTGCTGGAGGTCAAAGACTGGTCGCTTGATACCATCCGCGCCATCACGCCAAACCATGTCGTCCTCAACACACCTGCCGGAGAAAAAACCGTCGAGCATCCGCTCAAACAGGCCCGCGCCTGCGTGCACAAGGTCGTTTCCTTGCTCGAATCAGCAACCGGTCTGGTGCAAAACGATGCCCGGCACAAAGGCCGGCTCGTGTGTCCGTTCGGCTATGGCGTGATCTGGACCAATCTCAAAGAAAGCGCCTTTAAAACGACCTTCGGCGGGCTGATTGATCCGTTTGGGATGCTCTTTCGTGAATCGCTCGCTCCGTCAATTGATCCAATCGAATTTTCAGAACGACTGGCCGGGCTCTTCCCGGTTCACTTTGAATTTGAATTCACCCGCGCTCAGATTGATCGGATTCGCTGGCTACTCTTTCCTGAAATTCGGCTGCCGAGAAATATTCCGTCGCGCCAGCAACCTTCCCGGCAGACTGAACCGACGCTCCTTGACGACCAGCAACCGGATGACCGGGCGATGCTGGCGGTGATG
>DAOQNB010000898.1:0-3034 GCA_035335845.1 Acidobacteriota bacterium
CTCAATTCTTCATTCTCAATTCTTCATTCTCAATTCTTCATTCTTCATTCCTGCCTTATCCCCGTTTTTCAGTGATATTCATGCGAGCTTCGATGGCGGCCACCACCGCCCGGCGTGGGTTGACCACTCCCCATCCCTGACGGTCGGTATCAATGTGCGAAAGTCGTTGGGATGTTTTGATCAACAAATGTTTGATTTGAAGCGGCGTCAGATTTGGATTGGCTTCAATGATTTGGGCAATGACTGAGGACACAATTGGCGCGGCAAACGAGGTCCCGTCTACGTGTTTATAATGACCAGAAATGACATTCCGGTCTTGAATTTTGATTTTGACCAGATGGCGAATCAAGTAGGGCGCCAGATTGGCTGAGGCATCCAGTTCACTATCAATTCCAGGATGGGCCAGGAGAATTGGTTTCAGATTCTGATCATTTGCCCGGTCAAGTTTGTCAAGAAATTCAGCTTCGGCGGCGGTTGGGGTTTGTGGCAGGATTGGTGCTGGTACCCAGATTCCAGGGGCGATGATCTCCGGCTTTTGAAGGCCGTCAATCGTCGGACCGTAGCTGGAGTGGTACATGTCGTGAAATTTGGAGTCGAGTGAATTTTTATCGTCCAATCCACCCACTGTAATGACTGACGGCGCACTGGCTGGTGGGACAACCGGGTGGTTGGGGTCATGACCGGCGTTGCCAACCGCCGCCACCACGACCATGCCTGCCCGAACCGCCTTTTCAGCCGAAATGGAAAGCTGATCTTCCAGATACGACGCTTCATAGTCGCCGCCGCACGAAACATTGATAATGCGGATGTTATAGCGGTCTTTGTTTTTAATTACCCAATCAAAGCCGCGCCGGATGTCGTCATGCTGGATGCGACGGGCGCTCCCGACTTTGACCAGCACCAGTTTGGCGTTTGAAGCAATGCCGCGATACAACCCTTCTGAGAGATAGCCATTGCCGGCGGCAACCACTGAGGTCATCATCCCGTGCCAGCTTGAGGCATCACAGTCATTGAGTTCCTGGATGTCATCACTCCCCGTGACAATATTCTTATATTTCACGATCCGATTAAACGGCTTGATCAGGTCTGGGTGGTTGTAAAATCCGGAATCGAGAAAGGCCATGGTCACGCCATTGCCGGTATAACGCGGGCTGGCGCCCAGTCGAAGCGGCGTGGGAAGAATTTTGAAATCTTTCACTGGTTTGCCATTCGGAAAATAAATTGAGACGCGAGCTTTGGCCCGGGCAAAACGATCAACACAGTCACGGCAGACGCCTTCTTGATCATTCCACCGGGGAAGGTTATTTCGAATGAGTTCACGAACCTCATCTGAGACCCGAGAGGGGAAAAAAAGTTGTTGGGCTTCAGTTGCGTAATAACACACTGAGCAAAGCACTTGCATTGAGAACTCCGAACCAAGGGAAGTGTAGTAGAGGGGCAAGGTGTTCAATCCGTCAATCGTCAATCGTCAGTCGTCAGTCGTCAGTCGTCAGTCGTCGAGTGTTGGGGTTTTGAATGGTCTGTCAAGTCTAGTTGGTTCTTTTTGAGTCAGGTATGAACAATTTTTTTCAGGAACTCCATGAAGTCAACTATAGCATTTCAGATAAATATTTCCTGGGAGCGCCGGCATCTTGCCGGCATCAATCGGTTGCGGTTCAAGCAGTTGCCGGCAGGATGCCGGCATTCCCAGAGGGGAATCTTTTTCTGAAAAACTATATCTGGGTTTTATCTACTGACTGATGGACTACTAACTACTGACTGATGGACTACTAACTACTGACGACTGACTGATGGACTACTGACCGTCTTTCAACTTCAAATTATCGGCCAGCATATTGCAGAAGAGCGCTCCCTGTTCAAGCGCGTCGTCAAGGGCGACGTGCGTGTGAGGGAGGTCATCAAACCAGTGCCGTGGGAGGGCTGGTTTGACGGTTTCACGGAAATTGGATTTGAGCATGGCCATGGCGTAGCTTTTAATATCCAATGCTGAGTGGGCGAAGGGGCTTTCACCCGTAAACCGAATCAAATACCACTGCACGAACATAAAATCAAAGGCGGCTGGATAGGCCACAAACACCGGTTTACCGGGAAGTTGTTTGAGCCAGACGAGATACTCCTTCATTGCTTCTTCCGGAGGCCGCATGTTTTGACGACAGGCAATCCAGGCGTCGCGCTGGGTTTCCCACCAGGTCATCGTCAATGGATGACCGGACGCACCGGGTAAGGTTTCCAGATTGGCTGAAAACGTGCTGATCAGGGTCTTATCAGCTCGATAGGCGGCTGAAGCAAAGCTCAGCATGGAATATGGACCTGGAATTGGTCCATCTGCCTCAATATCAGTACTCACAAAAATTTCTGCCATGTTCAAACGAATACCTTTCTTTGATCAAAAAAGCGGCGAAAGCTGGCACTTTACCGCACATTCGGCTGGTTCGAACAGGGGAGACGCACAACTTGTTCACAAAAGGGGAGTCTGAATCTGGCTTTATCGAGGGCAAAAGCGTCGTCAAATTGCAAATCGAACTCGAACTGGTCGGAAAAAACGAAACTGAAAGCGAAGAATAAAAAAGCGTACCGGAAGCGTCACTGGGTGACGCTCCCGGCAAAATTTCAACCGGGTTAGCGTGCAAAAATCGATGCCATGTCCTTAAAGGCTTTAAATTCGAGATAATTGCCGCTTGGATCCTGGAAAAACATGGTTGCCTGTTCGCCGACTTCGCCTTGGAACCGGATATAGGGTTCGATGATGAATTCAATCCGGGCGGTTTGCAGTCGGTCAGCCAGACGATGAAACGTGTCCCAGTCCAGAATGACGCCAAAGTGGGGAATCGGCACCTGTTTGGAATCAACATCATTGGACGCGACTTTTCCAACGACGGAATCCGCCAGGTGCGCCGAAATCTGATGGCCAAACAGGTCAAAATCAATCCAGCGCTCGGCTTCACGCCCAACTTGGCATCCGAGCAAGTCAGCATAAAACGAACGCGTGGCTTCAAGATTGGTTACAGGAAAGGCAAGATGAAATGGAAACATA
>DAOQNB010000899.1:0-3033 GCA_035335845.1 Acidobacteriota bacterium
GCTCAGGGACAGTCTCTCGAAGAAATGCTCCGCAATCCGTATGTCAATCTCCTGAAAGTCAGTCCAAATTATTTTGATACTCTGCGTATTCCATTGATTCGAGGACGGGTCTTTGAGACAACCGATACCCTGAAAACAGCCGGAGTTGCTGTGGTCAACAGGCGTTTAGCTGAGCGGCTTCGACCTGGCGGGGATGTGGTGGGAATGCGTATCAAAGTTGGTACTCCGGATGAAACGGATGATTACATGAAATGGAAACAATGGCTTGAAATAGTTGGGGTTGTGGGAGACATTAAACAAGATGAAGTTGGTGGACAATCAGCCCTGGCGCTCTATATGTCATATCAGCAATTAATGGATGGCAATATGTATGTTGCCGTGAAGTGTAAAGTCCCACCAGTGACGTTGGTCAATCCTGTCAATCAGGCTGTCTGGGCGATTGATCCTGAGCAGGCAACATTTGATATAAAACCGATGGATGAGCGACTGGCTGATATGCTCCGCCCACAGCGCCTGGCGAGTTCAGTGGTTGGTTTATTTGCCGTCGTAGCCCTTGTTTTAGCGGCAGGTGGGCTCTATGGCGTGATGGCTTATTCCGTAGGGCAGCGAACCAGAGAAATCGGTATTCGTCTGGCGCTTGGGGCACAACCTCTGGATGTGGTGCACATGATCTTACGTGAAACAGGGCAGCTCATTTTAGCTGGCCTTCTCTTAGGAGGAATGGCCGTTCTGGTCTTTGGGAAGATGGTTGCCACCTTGCTTTTTGAAATCAGTCCATTTGATCCACTTACGTTTGGGGTGGTTTCAACCATTTTGTGCTGCGTGATGTTGCTTGCCGGGTTTATTCCTGCCCGGCGTGCAGCCAGTACTGATCCAGTTCAATCTATGAGAGTTGATTAGTGGTGATGAATAACATTTTGGGCGGAAGACAGTGAGCTTGGGGGTGGAAGAAGCTGGGCTGAGGAAAGCCGGCTGAAGAATTGGTTTTATTTCATCCCTCATCCTTCATCCCTCATCCCTTCAATCGCCCCGAGCTTGCGAGACTTCAGCCCTCAGCCCCAAGCCCGACTTCTTCAGCCCCAAGCCCTGAGCCCTAAAATCACCGTTTCCCCTCCAGGTTGGCCCATTCGCCGGATTGAATGAACGAGGCCCAATAAAATGGGTGCTGGCGGCGTGGGTTTTTGAGGAGTTTGAGTTGCACGTGGCGCAGGGCTTCGGAGCGACCTTCACCCGCTTTGAGGCGGGTGTAATAGTCTATCATCAGTTCGCGGGTGGCCTGATCTGAAACTGTCCAGAGGCTCATCATCTGGGTTTCGCTGCCAGCCAAAACGAGTGCCCGGCGCAGGCCATAGACACCATCCCCGTTTTTGACGTCGCCAAGTCCGGTGTCGCAAGCCGAAAGCGTGACCAGTTTGGTGCCCCAGAGATTGAGCTGGGCGGCTTCGAGAGCCGTCATCACCCCGTCGTTGTTGTCTGACCCACCTTGATTGGCGCCGGCAAAAAACAACACGGAACGAAGCAGGGGATTGGCTTCCCGTTCCTTATCAAAAGGAATGGGTGGATTTTCGATAGTTCGTGCCTGAACCGGGGTATTTTTTTTGCTGGCTTGGGGATCGTCTTCCAGAAAATAACCGTGGGTGGCGATATGGACCAATACTGGTCGGTTGACCTGTTTGAGTTCTTTTTCCGTGGCTTCGGTTCTCGCTTTCAACCGGGCATTGGGAAAGATGGCTTTGAGCTGTTCGCCTTCAAGTCGGGTGCCGATCAGGCGTGCCAATCGGCCCAGGGACCGACCCATCATTTGCGGCCCGGCCCCCTCCTGGTATTCCGGGTCGGCCATGACCAGCGGAGGCTCCGGGCTGTCAATTTTGACCGCCAACCGCAGCAAATCGCGCCCGCTGGTCAAATAAGTCAGGGTATAGTTTTCCACCAGGAAGTTGTTTTGTTCGTCCATCAGGGCGGCAAAAGGAAACAAATTCAAAACGCCGTCGGGCGAAATCAACAGGTGTCTGTTCTTGCCCACCAGTGCCCTCACCGGCTTCATGACGAGTTTGTCCAAAACCTGGGCGGCGGGAGTAACCTCTTTGGCCAGGTCGGCTTTCGGTTTGCTCACCAATTGGCGAAAGGCGGCCACCACCTGTTCAATCGGACCAATTTCGCCGAGATCCGCCCATTTGATTTCACCTGACTGGTTCAAGGTGTAGACGGCCAGGCGAGTTGGACCAAATTCATCTGTTTTGGGGTCATAGGGTTGGTAGGAAACGAATTCAACCAGCGCTCCGTCGGCAGGAATCTGCTTTTGAACATTGTCCACCGTAATTGGCGTGAATTGGGTTTTAAACTCCAGGCTTTTGGCGCTGATATCAGCTTCCAGCTTTTCTTTTTGGGTTTCCAATGCCTTCAACGACGCCACATGCTCTTCTGGTGTTTGCTTTTCAGGCCCACGCAAGGTAAGCGCCGAGATTTGCCCGACCAGACTGGCATACTCATCCAACAGTTTTTGGATTTCCGGGGTTTGTTGACTCCGCAGGGTTTCGAAGGCTGAAATCATGGCATCAAGTCCGCGACCCTTCCGACGCAACACCACCTCCAGCGCCGCTCGTTTGGCTTGAACGGATTGGGGAGCGGATTGAAGGTGTAAGGAAAGAGTTTGATCGGTGTACCTGCTCGTTTCATTGAGATACAGGGCTTTCTGTTGTTCCGAACCCGTGGCGAGATTGCGGAGCAGATCACGCTCGCTTGTCTCGTTGGCTCGCGACTGAAATTGGATTGCCTGTGAAACATCGCCTTTGGCTCGATACAATTGAGCCAAATTGCTGAGGCAGATGGCGACATCCGGGTGGTCGGCGCCCAGGGCTTTCTCCAGGATACCCAGCGCCCGCTGAAAAAGAGGTTCGGCTTTTAGATAGTCGCCTTTGGTTTGGTAAAGCTCACCCAGGTTGTTGAAGCTGATCCCAACACCTGGGTGGTCTGGCCCCACTGCTTTCTCCCAGATGGCCAGCGCTCGCTGGAGGAGTGGTTCCGCCTTTGGGT
>DAOQNB010000900.1:0-3022 GCA_035335845.1 Acidobacteriota bacterium
GTGTGCCGCCGACAAAGGCGGATTGGCGGTTTTGTTCTTTACTGCGCAAATAGCGGAAAAAGGCTTCGCGGTTAAAAGAAAACTTGAGCGTGGCAAGTTGTGGGAGTTTACCGGTCGTTTCCCATTTGGCAAATTCAGGCAGCGTCTTTTTGGCTTCGTTGAGCGCGGCGGCGGCTTTTTCAGGGTTTCCACTTTTTTCAAAGCTTTTGGCCATCAGGTAAAACGCGGGGCCGAACGCGGGGGCTCGCTGAGTAAATGATTCGAATCGGGAAGCGGCCTCCGGAAATTTTCCATTGAGCCAGAGCGCATAGCCATAGTTGAATTGAACTTCCGAGTCCTGGGGGGCGGCTTCAGCCGCCAGTTTGATGAGCCGGAGCCCTTCGGGAAAATTTCCTTTTTTGAGCTGGATTGCTGCCGCGTTGTTATAAGTTTCATAGAGCGGCATCGGGTTAAGCAGTTCGCTGAAACTTTTTTCCGCCGCATCAATTCCGCCTGATTGAAACTGACAAACGCCAAGAAAGAACCGGGCTTCAAGGCCACGGGTATCAGTGACTCCGATTTGTTCAAACCACTTGAGCGCATCGGAATACTGTTTATCACGATAATAAGCAATCCCCATTTCATAAACGGCCTGGGGGAATCGTGGTTGACCCTGTTGGGTGCTTTCCTGGATGGCACGCTGGAGCAATTTCAACCGGTCTTCCTTGCTTGAGGTCAACAACGCTTTGACGTAAAACTCATAGGCTGTGTACGGAACACTTTTGGAACGCCCGATAAGCTGGTCGCGTGAAAAGGGAAGTGCATTGTTACGCTGATACATCAACTCCCAGGCAAGCCGACCCTGGATGACCTGTAAATCAGCAAGTGGGCCGCTCAAGGTTTGATCACGACCTAAAAAGCGGCCTTCCCGGAGTGATAAAATCTGAGCTGTGACCGTAACGGTGAGATCCTTGTCAGCGCCAGTAATGTTATAGCTGCCCCGGATGAGGAGGTCCGCCCCCACCGCCTCGCCGAGTTTGATTTCGGTGGCGCGGGTCAAAATGGCGGTATTGGGAATGCGGAGCTTTTCAAATGCCAGGTTGCGTTCGTCGAGTTCAATCGGAATGAGTCCTGGCGAATCCAGCAAATCAGCCATGGAAACGGTAAAGCTTTCGCGAATCCAGTTAAATTCCTGACGGTTGCTCGTGTTTTCAAACGGCAGTGTCAACACAATATCGGTTGCATAGCCCGGCAAGCTGAAAACAAGCAGCAACCCAAGGGCGCAAAGCCACGTTTTCCATCGAAAGTACATCGGTTGAGACATAATTTTACAGTTCCTCTCGTTCGTTCCAATCCTACACCAGTCACAAGAAAAGATCTCTACACGTTGGTTGTGACCTCAGGTTGCAGCATTTTGAAACAAAAGCACCCTGAACCGGGCGGCACTCCCAACTTTTCGTGCCGCTCAAAGACTGACACAACCTCCAGATCAGAATAAGAAGAGGGAAGAATGAAAAATACATTGTGGAGGCTTCGGTTTAGATTTTTTGGAGTTTTGATTGGGTTGATGATGTCATTGCCACTTTCAGCCCAGCATATTCCAGTTGCTCCGGTCAGGGAAGGCGTTGCATCGGTGCCCGCCGTCTCACTCCTCCCGGTAGAATTAGAAGTTGAGTCAGTTCAACCGGATGATTCCACCTGGGCTGAGGTTCGAAAAACCTCGGAAATGCGGAAATCTTCCGTTCCCAGACTGACTGAAGTGGCATCTGATCAGACCGATCCGTTTGTGATTCCCACTTTACCACCAAAAGCGGATCTGGTTCTCCCAAAAGGGTTTCAGTGGGGAGAAGCTGTCAAGCAATCGTTCTTTTTCCTGGCCATTCAACATAGCTTTCGGTTTGCCACCGAAGCCGGAACCCGATCTGAAATTGGCGGACCGTTTTTTGGAGATTATTTCCGTGCTGTGCGCAGTCTCAAAGGCTGGGATGATGGTGACCCATTTATTGTGAATTATGTCGGACACACCATGATGGGCACGGTGAGTGGATTTATTCAAATTCACAATGACCTGAATGGCATCAATCAAGAAATCGGGTGGAATAAACCGTACTGGAAGAGTCGCTTGAAGGCACTTGGCTGGTCGGCAGCATTTAGCACCCAATTTGAGATTGGTCCGCTCAGTGAAGCGGCACTGGGGAATGTCGGGATTCGCCCAACCAAAGCCGGGAAATCCCCAATGGCCTATGTTGATATTGTTCTGACCCCGGCGCTGGGGACGGCGTTTCTGGTCACCGAAGACGCAGTTGATCGGTATTTGATTCGCCGAATTGAAGATAAAACCAACAACCGGTTTGTCCGCATCCTGGCCCGAAGCTTTCTCAACCCCAGCCGGAGTTTTGCCAATATTTTGCGTGGAAAGTGGATGTGGTACCGGGATAAACGACCCCTTTAGCGACCTGGTAGCTCATTCATGGTCTGGTTCACAAAGCCTTTCACCTCAGGCAGAAATTGCCTGAAGTCCGTCTCAAACCCTTCATATTCTTGTTCTAGCTCTTCAATCGCACTATGAAGCGGATTTTCACGTTTGATTCGACGTGACATCCGCTTCATCACGCTATCAATCCCTGAAGTTTCCCGATATGAAGAAAACCAGTCTTCGGATGTCAATCGGGGAAGAATAAACCGCATTGTTTCAGGGAGTTCCAGTTCCCGCTCGCGCAAGATACCATAGACCCGCTGGGCAAAATCAGTGAGCGGTTCCGGATGAAATTCCAGCCAGTGTTTGGCCAGAAAATGGTCATAAAACACATCAACCATAATCCCGCCATAGCGGCGGCGGCCCTGGCTGATACGGGCTACGCTCTGGCGGAATATGTCGTGATGGTCGGTGAACTGATCAACTTTGCGATGGAGTTCGATCCCGCGCCGGGTGTCTCCGGTGTAGTCATTGATCGCCGCCCCTTTGACAAAATCTCCGAGCAGGCTGCCAACCAGAAAGTCCGGCGTATCAGGTGAAAGATAGAGATGACCGAGGTAGTTCATA
>DAOQNB010000901.1:0-3020 GCA_035335845.1 Acidobacteriota bacterium
AAGGGCGGCGAAAAACACACCTTTTCACTCACTCTCAAAGCCAAAGATTTGCTGAGGCTGGTGGTTGATCAACAGGGGATTGATGTGGTGGTTCGGCTGGTTGGACTGGATGGAAAACCGGTTCAAGAAACAGATAACCCAAATGGGACTCAAGGCGCTGAGCCACTTTCTTTTATTGCGGCACAGGGTGGAACCTATCGGGTTGAAATTGAGTCCCTGAAGAAAACTGATCAAGCCGGGAAGTATGAACTCAAGATTGAGGCGATACAAACGGCCACTGACCAGGATTTTGCCCAGGTTGAGATTGAAAAGTTGGACAAACAATCGGAGTATCTTCACCGGGCTGGAAAATATGATCAGGCGTTGCTCCTGGCTCACCAGGCCCTGAAACAGAGTGAAACCGTCTTTGGACCGGAGCATCCGCTGGTGGCTGACAATCTCGTCTACCTGGCCCGGCCCTACGAGGCCAAAGGAGACTACGCGACCGCTGAGGTACTCTTACAACGTTCGCTGACGATCCGAGAAAAAGTACTTGATCCCACCGACCCAAATATTGCCCTCAGTCTTGATGAACTGGCCCGTCTTTTCTATTACAAAGGTGATTATGCTCAGGCTGAGACGTCGTACCTGAAGTCGCTGGCCATGCGCGAGAAAGCGTTAGGCGCCGACCACCTGGAGGTTGCCACCAGTCTCAACAATCTGGCGGTGCTTTATCGAAGTACTGGCGAGTACACCAGGGCTGAGCCGCTGTTGATCAGGTCGCAGGAAATCCGGGAGAAAATATTAGGTCCCACCCATCCGGAGGTCGCCGCCGGTCTTCAAGGTCTGGGAGTGCTCTATTTTGACAAAGGGGATTACACCCAGGCTGAACCATTGTTGATCAAATCGTTGGAGATCTGGGAAAAGGCGTGGGGGGCAGGTCACCCACTGGTTGCCACCGGCCTCAACAATCTGGCGGCCTTCTATTATGCCAAAGGTGATTACACCCAGGCTGAACTCCTCTATACAAAAGCCGTGGAAACGTGGGAGCGAGCCCTGGGGCCCAACCACCCTGATATGGCCAGCAGCCTCAACAACCTGGCCGAACTCTATTGTGCCAAAGGTGATTATGCCCGGGCGGAGCCGCTTTATGCGAGGTCACTGGCCATTTTTGAAAAAGCATTGGGTGCTGACCACCCACTGGTTGCCATGAGCCTGAATAACCTGGGTGGGCTGTACCGAATCAAGGGTGATTTTGCGAAGGCTGAGTCACTTTTTATCAAGTCGCTGGCCATACGGGAAAAAGCACTCGAACCCAACCACCCGGACATTGCCCAAAGTCTTCACAACCTGGCATTGCTTTATACCGGCAGTGGCGATTTTGCCCGAGCGGAACCGCTCTATCTGCGGGCACTGGCCATCATTGAAAAAGCGTTGGGCGCCGATCACCCGAATGTTGCGATCAGCCTGAGTAAACTGGCGTTGCTCTATTGTGAAGAGGGTGATTTTGCCCGAGCGGAACCGCTCTATCTGCGGGCACTGGCCATCAATGAAAAGGCATTAGGGGCTGATCATCCACAGGTTGCGACCAGCCTCAATGACCTGGCGGTGCTTTACCAGAGTAAAGGGGATTCTGCAAAGGCGATTCAGTATCGAACCCTGAGCAACAACACGACCGAGCGTGACCTGATCCACAACCTGGGTTCCGGGTCCGAGCTCCAAAAGGCGCTCTATCTCAAACAGACAGAACTTCGAACCGATTTGTCCATCTCACTTCATATGCAGGCCGCACCTCAAGATCCCGAAGCCGCAAAGGCGGCCCTGACTGTTATTCTGCGGCGGAAAGGGCGGGCACTTGACGCAATGACCTCGGCCATTGAGGTCCTGAGGCGGCAACAAACCCCTGAACATCAAAAGCAGCTTGAACTGTATGCCCGGTTGAACAGTCAAATTTCAGTCTTAACCCTGAGAGGTCCAGGAAAGCAAAAGGCAGAAGACTATCTGCGGTATGTGGGCGAACTCAAAAATCAGAAAGAACAGGTGGAACATGAAATCAGTCGTCTGAGCGCTGAATTTAAAACCCAGGTGACCCCAATTCACCTGGAGAATATTCAAAAAATGATCCCGCCGGATGCTCAACTGGTCGAATATGCCGTGTATCGTCCCTTTGATTCCAAAACCCGACGGTTTGGAACCCCTCGATTGGCTGTCTACCTGCTGAACAACACCGGTGAGATTCATTTTGCTGATTTGGGTGAAACGCACCCAATTGAAGCTGCCGTGGATGATTTCCGGCGCCTTGTGCGTGAAACATCCAGCCAGGGTCGTTCAATTCGACTTGGTTCCCTTCCGAAGACCAGTCCGGTAGACCTCAAAACGGCGGGACAAACCCTCGAAAAACTCATTTTTGAACCTGTCCGGAAGCTGCTTGGCTCGACCACCAGGGTGCTGCTTTCTCCGGATGGGATTTTGAATCTCATTCCTTTTGATGCTTTGGTGGATGACCAGGGCAAATATCTGGTCGAAACCTTTGAATTCTCTTATTTGACCAGCGGACGTGATGTGCTGAGATTGAAGACCGGCATCAAGAGCGAACAGCCGCCCCTGGTAATTGCCAATCCGGATTATGCCCGGGGGAGTGGTCCACAGTTGCTGGGGTACCTGTTTCCTCCGCTGTCGCCACTTCCTGGAACAGAAGCTGAGGCTAAATTTCTGAGGGCGATTTTCCCTGGAGGGACCGTGTTTCTCAATGCCCAGGCGACCGAATCAGTCTTAACCCAGGCCAGACGACCAGAACTTCTCCATATCGGAACGCATGGCTATTTTTTCCCGGATGTGAAGCCAGAATTTGAGACCAACCCTGAAGCCAGCCGATTGATACGGCTGATGGATCGGCCAATTCCAGTAGAAAAGGTTCGTCAGGAAAACCCGTTGCTGCGCTCCTATTTGTTCTTTGCCGGTGCCAACCACTCTGAGAAGAACACCAAAAATGATGGAATATTGACCGCGCTCGAAGCCAGCAGCCTCAATTTGTGGGGGAC
>DAOQNB010000902.1:0-3019 GCA_035335845.1 Acidobacteriota bacterium
GCCGAGCCAACCGAGCCAGCATCTGCGTCTGATCCAAACCCACCAGCCGTCGCCCAGAGCCGGAAACCCATTCCATTCCAGGGGGATTTAGCCACCAAATTACTCACTGGGGGCGTTGACATCCAAAAACTGGCCCTCAAATTGGGGGATAGCACACTGGATGTCAAAGGTCTGTATCAATGGAATCGCCAGACGAAACTGGATGTTCATTTTCAGTCACCAGAACTGGCTGAAGCTCAGGAACTGGCCGAACGATTTGGCGTCAAAACACCCCAAATCCCAGGCTCGACCGGACAGGTTGCCGTTGGCGTTGGCGGCGCCGGCGAATTTACCGGTGTGGTTTCTGGTTTGTTAACTGGACCAACCGTGTCTGGGACAGTCAGCGTTGCTGAAGTTCGAGTGGCGCGATCCATCGTGGGTAAGGTTTCGGCTGAATTTGAATCTACCCCGCAAACCCTGACCGTCAAACAGGCCCTTTTTGAACAGCCCCAGGGCGGCACCGTGACAGTGGACATTGTCGGCGGGCTTTCCGGCAATCAGAAGACCAACCTCAACGTCACCATTGACCAGATCCGACTCAAACCCATTGGCGAGATCCTGGCCCAGATTTATCCGCCTGGGTCACTCGAAGTAGGCGGGAAGATGGATCTCACTCAGGCATTAAGTGATTCGGAAGGCCGCATTTCAGGGTCAATGAATCTCATCAACCTGCCACCACTGCTGGCACTGGCCAAAGGTGAGTTTTTGACCAGATCCTCAAATGGCACGGTTTCACTCCCAAAGGACATCAGCGGCAAAACCGAGCTTACCGCCGATCAGCTCCCATCGCCCTATGGCACACTTGAATCAACCAGACTGCTCGTTTCCTTTGAAGCCGGGAAAGCCTATCGCCTTGATCAATTTGTGTCGAAGCTTCCATTTGGAGCCCTGACTGCCACCGGTGCCTATGATGTGGTGCAATCTCAGTACACGGCTGAGGCCCACGCCAGAGATCTGGACCTGACCTATTTTGGCGAGCCACTCAAAGCCAAAGGATATCCAGTGACTGGCATCGCCAGCCTGGATCTGACCAGCCAGGGGAAATTTTCTGATTTGTTAAATGGCACGCCCCGCTTTACCCTGCTCGCCACCAGCCCGCTGGTAACCGTTGGCAAAGCACCAATTTCCAACTTAAAAACACGACTGGAAGGCGAAGGCAATGGAGCAGTGGCAGTAACACTGGCTTCCGGCTTTGCCGATCAACCCTATGAAGCCAGCGGAAAAATCCTGCTCAACCTTGATACTGAAGATACTGGCGAATTTAAGCCCACGATAGATGTCGTCTTAAACTTGAAACAGACCCAGTTGACCCCAATCCTGGCGGTTTTTGATGCAGCTTCCCCTTCCTTTGACGGCGAGGCCACGGGTTCCATCCGGTTGATTGGCCCATTATTTAAAATGACTCAGGACGTCTCTGGGGTTGAAGGAGTCGAGTTTACAACCGAACAAGTCAATCTGGTCGGCGATTTTTCAGAGCTTCGATTTGGCGTTCGTGCCACCGATGACACCGATAGCGCCTATGAAATCACCAACGAAGGCCCGGTCAAACTCAGTGCCAATGCCAGCGAAATTGAGTTTCAACAGTTCCGCCTCAAGGGAGAAGACACCCGACTTTCAATAACCGGGCGCATTGGGGCCGCCGGCAAAACAACTCTGGGGCTGGATGGCGACGTAAACCTCAAGTTTTTGCGCAATGTAACGAAAAACACGCTCTATACCAGCGGTGTGGCCCGACTCAAAGCCGCGGTTTCGGGCACCCTCGATGATCCGCGGATTACCGGAACGGCTGATATTGACCGCTTTGCCATGCAGGTCAAGGATTTCCCATTGATCCTTGAAAATGGTGGCGGACGCGTTCTATTTACCAATAACCAGGCCCAGATTGATACCTTTACGGCAGATGCCGGTGGTGGAAAAGTCGAACTCTCAGGTGGAGCGGTCATTGATACCCTCAAGCCAGTTGGGTTGCGCTGGCGGTTTGGCCTTCGGGCTGACAATGTGCGAATGAACTATCCACAGGATGTGCGCTCGCTGCTGGATGGAGATCTGGTGTACCAGGGAAATCTGAAACTGCAGATTCTGCAAGGAACCATCAAAGTCAAACGTGCTGAATACACCGAACGAACCGATCTGGTGTCGTTGCTTCAATCCACCCTTGCCGCCACTGCCTCAAATAGTAGCGACTTGCAGGCAACTGTTTCACCCCAATCTCAACTTCGGTTTGATGTGCGACTTGAGGCGCCAGAATCGCTGTTTGTCCGCAATAATCTGGCAGATATGGTTGGAACCGCATCGCTCCGGTTGAGCGGGTCCAGCACGGATCCGCGACTGATCGGGCGAGTCGTCATCAGCCGTGGTCAGCTTGAGTTACGCAATGACCGGTATCAAATCACACGCGGAATTGTCGTCTTTCCTGAAGCCCGCTCAGAAAAGGTATTTTTTGATATTCAGGCCGAAACCGAGCTTCAGAATTATCGGGTCATTGTGGGGGCAACAGGCAATCCCGACAAATTCTCATCTATTTTGCGCTCAGAACCAGCGCTCCCCCAAAGCAGCATTGTGACCTTACTCGCCACCGGGAACCTGCCGCCATCTGGTCAATCTCAAAATGACCCCTATACCACGACCCAAACCGGAGTGAGTGCCGCCTCCAGCCTGGTGGCTGAACTGTTTTCAGAACGGGTTGAGGAACGCACCAACAAGATTTTCGGAATCAATCGTTTTCAAATTGACCCACTGCTGGTCGGTCGTGGCAATGACCCGACCGCACGCGTAACAATTGGCCGACGCATCACCAAAGATCTTTCAATCACCTATTCAACCAACCTGGCCACCACCCAGGAACAAATCATCCTGGTTGAATATCGGCTTTCACCGACTGTTTCCGTCATCGGAATTCGCGACCAACGCGGAAATTTCGGGGTGGACGTGCGGTTTACCAAACGGTTTTAAAAGGAATGAAGAATGAAGAATTGAGAAT
>DAOQNB010000903.1:0-3016 GCA_035335845.1 Acidobacteriota bacterium
CCACATAAACCCTTTACATTCGTTTGGTAGCCTCGGCTCAAATTGACACCAATGTTGGTTGCAGGGAGGCCAAACCAGTATGAAACAGGGTTCAGGGTTTAGGGTTCAGAGTTCAGGGTTCAGGGCTCGGGGTTCAAGGTTCGGGAAAAGGCACAATCTTCAAGCCGATCAAAGATTCAACTTTTTATTCACCTACCGAAATTTCATTCACGTCATCAGTCTGGTTTGTTTCACAACACTTTGTATTTCCATCGGATTTCCACTCCCGCTCGCTTCTGCCAGTTCATTCAGGGAAAAAGTGCCAAACTTCGCACCGATTGCGAAGAGTGCTGAAGTTCTGGCCTATGCCAGCGTGCCGAAAGCCATTTCCCTTTCAGCCAGCGACGCTGAAGGGAGCGCATTACAGTTTGAGTTGCTCACGTTTCCCACCAGTGGAACACTCTCCGGTACGGTGCCAAATGTCCAGTACACGGCCAATTCCGGATTTTCCGGAACCGATAGTTTTTCATTCAAGGTCAACGACGGGCAGCGTGACAGCGCTCGGGCGTTTGTCACCCTGTATGTCATCAAGGATCCGTTTAGCGCCAATGCTGGCCTCGATAGCGACCGCGACGGCACCCAGGATGTGCAAGTCAGTCATGACGAGACATTTCTCACGATTCGCAGCCAGGGATTTCCAAATCACCCAACCGCGACATTTCCCAATAGCAAAAACCCCAATTCAATTCGCAAGCAAAATCACCAGTTCAAAATCCCACTCAATCCCAGGAAAAATGACCGGGTCACCGGATTACCGATGGGCCCGATTGGTGTGGCGCTCAATGGTATTCCATTCTTCAACCCGTTTAATGCCGAAGGCCAGGTTGCCGTTGATGGCTATTCTGAAGAATGGCTTGATGCGTGCTGTGGTCATCCGGACATGCGCGGCACCTATCACTATCACAAATACCCGACCTGCCTCCGAACGCCGTTTAAAGAAAACGGCGACCAGCATTCGCCTTTGATCGGGTTTGCCTTTGATGGATTTGGGATTTATGGCCCCTTTGAAAGCAATGGCCTGATGGCCCGCGATGTCACCGGCAGCCAGGCACTGGATGAATGTAACGGCCATACAGATCAGGTTCGCGGCTATCACTATCACGTTACGCCAAACAAATTTCCTTTTATCATCGGGGCATACCGGGGAGTTCCCGAAGTCAGCAATAATCCAATGATTCGCGTCGGACAGGGTGCCGCCCTCCAGGGTTCAGTGGTTGGGGCCAGCCCATATGACTCAATGGTGGCCTCGGTCAAGCCCGCTTCGGCCCAAATCGGTACCACTCAGACTATCACCGTCGAAGTGGCCAATGTCGGGGTTCCAACCACACCACCCACCAAAGTCTGGTTTGGGCCCTATGCCGGAAGCAACATCAAACGCACTGGTTCGCTCGTCACGGTTGAGGTGTCGCTTTCAGCAGACATCGCACCTGGTGTTCACGATGTCCATCTGGAATTTGCCGGGCAAGGAACAACCCCAACTGTCATTCGCAAAAAGAATGCCTTCACCGTCATATCAGATACTGCCCAGGCTGAAATTCCATTCACACTCGAATTTGAAGCGCCAACCGCCACGGTCGTTCGCGGGAAAGTCATTGATACGGTCCTCCATATCAAACGCAATGAAGGATTTATGGAAGCCGTGACCATTTCTATCAGTGATGATCCGTTGAACAGAATTAGAATTTCGCCTTCGACCTTGACCAGCACTGGTTGCTGTCTGCCGGTTTCGATTTCAACGCGGGGGATTGGACCGACCGGGACCTTCACCGTGAATGTTTCGGGCAAGGACAGCTCAGGGCGGGTTCGAACTGCAACGCTTGAGTTAAATGTGAAAAGCGAGTGAAGCCGGGTTCCGGGTTCCGGGTTCCGGGTTCCGGGTTCCGGGTTCCGGGTTTTCGAATTGGGCGCAGTTCAAACCAGTCGCCCCTTCCAAACTGTCCGTCTGGTCTTTTTCAGACCCCGGTACATCATAACTGGATAATACCATTTTGGAATGAAAGCCTTGTATTACAGGAAGACTAACCCGTTGAAAAAACTGTATTTCCCTGAACCCTGAACCCGATACCCTGAACCCTAAATGGTATAAGCTTATGAAAAAATATCTCATCATCATTGGTTTTGTGGCTGTGGCAGGAATACTGACGTTCGCCACGGCGCAACAACTGGCCAAATCAAGAGCGACTGGTATGACTCAACCTGAAGAAAACAGCGTTGAAATTGTGGCGGGACATCAATATCGCTACATTTCCTCCAATGGGATTCCCAATCATGAGCATGGTGAGTTCCCCAATGCCGGCAACCCCAACGAGATCCGCGAACAAAACCATTTATTTCGGGTGACGATGAATCCGAAACCAGCCGAACACGTGACCCGGTTGGGACTTCACCCCTTTGGCGTGGCGCTCAATGGCGTTCCATTTGACCCCGGAGCGGCTGAGTTTTGGGATGGTGACCCGCAATCAGGCTGGCAATACGAAGCCCTTTCCGGCAAGGTCAAGCTGGGGATGGATCATCACCACGCCCACGTCCAGCCGGGCGGAACCTATCACTATCACGGCATTCCAACCGGACTCGTGGCTCAACTCCAGAAGGGAACCCAGATGGTGCTGATTGGCTATGCCGCTGATGGATTTCCAATTTATTCGCAGTTTGGCTACAGCAATTCGACGGATCCAAACAGCCCGGTCAAGGAATTGCGCTCCAGTTACCGGCTCAAGCCCGGCACCCGGCCTGATGGACCAGGCGGCGCCTATGACGGAACGTTTGTGCAGGATTGGGAATATGTGCCCGGTGCCGGAGATCTCGACCAGTGCAATGGACGCACCGGCATCACACCCGAATATCCAACCGGGACTTATTATTATGTCGTGACGGCAGACTATCCGTTTATTCCGCGTCTGTTTCGTGGAACACCTGACCCCAGTTTCTTTCGTCATCGCAATGGGCCTCCACCACCACCGCCAGGCATGGGGCCACC
>DAOQNB010000904.1:0-3001 GCA_035335845.1 Acidobacteriota bacterium
GCTTTGACCTCCACCAGATGGAGTGGAATGTCTTTATCGAGCTTGTCGAAAAATGGTACTCCCTCGCCGATCAAGACCGGCGCAACCGAATAGCGAACCTCATCGGCCAGCCCGAGACGAAGGCATTCGCCCGAAACTGTACCGCCTCCAACAAACCAGATGCTCCCGAACGCAGGCCGCAGGCGCTCATTGACCAACTGGGTCAGGTCACCCGAGTAAAACTCTACCGTTTCCCGAGTCCGTGGAAGATTGCGACTGGTCAGGACGAAGGTAGGTTTATCCCCATAGGACCAGCCCAACCCTTTGGCTTCGAAACCGAGCGCGGTTTCATAGGTTCGAGACCCCATGACGTAGCAATCAATTGTCTTGAGAAATGCTTCGACAAATTCGGAGTCTATGGTGTCCCCATCGGCGAATTCGTCTGAGGTTTCGAGCCAGTCAACGCTTCCGTCCTTTCGAGCAATAAAGCCGTCGAGGCTTGCCACCATGTGGATCGTTATCCGTGAATGATTGGAGATCGTCATGCTTTTGAACTTGACCTTTGTGGTTTGGAGCCGAAAAAGAAGGATTTTCAGTACTTTCGTCTTGCAGATACCCTTAGCCTGGAAATCAGTGGTTTCCCGCCGATCACAAATGAGAGTTTTTCATTTCGTGTCCCATTTGTCATCTGTAAAAAGCGGCGTCAAGCCGCCGCACTCCAAAATGCGGTTGTTTTCAGGAAGAAGAATGAGTGGTGTGGGGTAAAGCTCAAGGGTTTCGAAAACAAATCATTGAGTTGGTTTCTCCTTCTCAACCGCCGACCCCTGACTTTTATCCAATCCTTGTCCGTCAGTTTCAAGATGCCAGCCGACATTGACCAGCGTATTGTCACGAATCACAAACATTTCTGTCCCTCGCCCACTGACGGTCGTTCGTTTGCCATCGGTTTCGGTTTCATACACATAAGTCGTGTACAGGATGATTGTCCGGCCAAAAATCTGCAGGTCAGTCCGTGGAAATTCGAGCCGAATGAGTTTGGTACCTTTGGCAGCCAGTTGTCTGGCACTTGCCAGTATCTGATTCCGGTTGGCCCAGGTTTCTGATCCACCATTGATCGCAATGACTTCGGGAGGGATGAGTTTTTCCAGCTTTGCCTGATCGTTTGAAAACCACGCCCGCCAGACTTCTTCGCGGGCATCCAAAATGGACTGACGTGTTTGCGGTGTAACTGGTACCGGCTGGGAGAAATTTTTGGCAATGGCTTCTGGATGGCGTGCTGTGTTGGAGGCAATCTGGATCCACGCTCCATTGCGTCTGGCATAGACGTCAAGTGTCCGGTATTTGTCGGTAAACGGGGTATCTCCAACTTTTCCTTCGATATCTGCAACGTAGCACACCAGAGCGAGGTTGGGTCCCTGAAAAATCACATCAAATTCAGGGAATGAAAATTTCGCCATCCCAGCCGTTGGGTTTTTCAATGAACTGTCAGCCGCCTGCATATATTCGTCAATTCCACGGATAATGTGCTGTGTGCCGATGAGAAAGCCTCGCCAGTCTTCCGAATGGGTCGCCTGCACTGTCTTGCGATCTTTATTGATGTACGCCCGAAAAATACCTTCGATATGCTCTCGAATCGCTGTCCGATCAGCCTCCCGGTCATCATTCGGGGGTTGGTTTTGAGCGAAAACCGTGACTGGCAACAGGCAAAACAGCCCAAGGAATAGAATTCTTTTGATCATGGTCAGTCTCCTTTCGATGAAACAAACAGGTTGGCAATGTGCGCCAGGTTTGTAACCGGGAACTGAACTTCATCCCAACCAGCAACCGATGAGAATTTTGTGAGATTTGAATGAGATTTCTTTTTGAATGAGGGCAACCGCTTTAGAATGAATGCTCCACGCCGACACATCCCAAACCTGAACACCTCAGTGCGAGATGCTTTTCCCCTCAACTGAGGAAGAGGAGTGTGCGCCGTGAAGCTATTCGCGAATGGAAATCAAACCCATCCAATCCGGTTTGGTCCGTTTGAAGTCAACTTGAAAAGCGGAGAACTGTATCGGGACAGTGAACTGGTCAGTCTGCCCCCACAGCCGTTTAAGGTACTCGTCTTGCTGATCGAACATGCTGGAGAGTTGGTGACCCGTGAGGAAATTCAGCGTCAGGTTTGGGGGACAGACACATTTGTTGATTTCGAGAAAGGTCTCAACTTTTGCATCAAGCAAATCCGGGCTGCCCTGTCAGATGATGCCCATTCGCCGCAATTCATTGAAACTTTGCCGCGTCGTGGATACCGCTTTATTGCCCGGATTGAAGCGTTACCGGCTCAATCGCCTCTTCCTCTGATTGAACCCCCAGTGAAGAGCCCGATAGGTTCCTACCCTGAGCCAGAACCGGAACCTGTGGTGGGAGAAACGCTTCCAATACCTCACGCCGGGACTGTTTCCACGTCGTCTGCCCGCCAGTTGACTCGCCGTTCTATCTGGGCTTTGGGGCTGGTGTTCACTCTGTTTCTGACACTGCTGCTTTTATGGCAGCACGTTCACCCTGGACCAACCCGGTTGCCTCCACCACGGGTCATGCTGGCGGTGCTCCCCTTTGATAATCTCAACCCGGATCTGACTGATGAATACTTCAGCGATGGACTGACCGAGGAAATGATTGCTCAGCTTGGTCAGTTGCATCCAGATCGGCTGGGAGTGATTGCCCGAACCACGGCCTTGACCTACAAACATTCCTCAAAGGATATTCAGCAGATCGGTCAGGAACTGGGCGTGCACTATGTGCTGGAAGGAAGTGTTCGCCGCGAATCCAACCGGGTGCGCATTACCACTCAATTGATTCAGGTCAAGGATCAAACCCAGTTATGGTCCGAGACCTATGATCGCGACGAACAGGATGTGTTGTGGATGCAGGCTGACGTGGCTGCCCGTGTGGCGCGCTCGCTGGAAGTGGAACTTCTGCCACAGAGCCAGCCGGCGAGGGGGCATTCACCACATCCAGAAGCGTATGACGCTTTTTTGAA
>DAOQNB010000905.1:0-2998 GCA_035335845.1 Acidobacteriota bacterium
CACGCCAGATTACAATTGAGGCCAACTAACCAGGGTCAGGGTTCAGGGTTCAGGGTTCAGGGTTCCGGGTTCCGGGTTTTCGAAGGTTTTGTATTTTAACCCTCAGCCCTTAGCCCCAAGCCCTCAGCCCGAGAGATGAGGAGTTTCGCCATGCCAGAACAACGATTGTCTCAGGAGTTGAATGAAGTGCGATTGGCAAAAATTGTGGTTGGCACCCTGCTGTTTCCACTCTGGTTTCCAGTGTTGCTGATCAACAGTGTGGCGCGGTGGCTGGTCAAAACAACCGACCGGACCAGCCACACTCTTCAAACCACCAAACATCACCTGGTTCGCCGATATCTGGCGTGGCGACAGCTCCCCGCCCAGGCCGCCGCTGCCCGCTGGCACACTCCAAAATCGGGGTTTGCCGTACGCAGTGTCCATTTGTAGACTCGACTGTTATTTCTCCTCTTTGATCGTAGGTCGCTTATTCATAGGAATGAGACCCCATATTCCGGGACTCATTCCTTTTTTGTTTTGGCCAGTCAGGTAATGCGATTCCCGCTACGTTCACCGCTTCAGCGAATTTTGCGCTTGTTCCCGTTCAGTGCTGTGATAGTATTTCGCCCGTTTTGACGTGCCAAAATTTCAGCTTCCAGCAGCGTTCGCCAATCCGCCCATCAGTTTTCATCTCATTGTAATCAAACTACTTGTCAGCTTTGTATCGGGCAGTCGGCGAACCTCGACCACACGACTTCCCAGACCACTCTTTCGTCAAAACTGCACGCCACACTCACCCATCTGCCGCTCGTGGCAATTGGAATCACTCCCTGACCTCAACGAGCGATGCGTCAGGAAAGGAGACTTACCCCTCTATGAAAGTCTATACCACACAACAGATTCGCAATATTGGACTGGCAGGACACGGCCACTCCGGCAAAACTTCGCTGGCAGCGGCCTTGCTGTTTACGGCTGGCGCCGTTCCCCGACTTGGACGGGTTGATGATGGTTCAGCTCCGACTGATTTCGATGACATTGAAATCGGCCACAAAGTCTCGATGTATTCAGCGCTGGCCTACCTGGAATGGCACGACCACAAAGTCAATTTGATTGATACCCCAGGGGCCAACGCATTTATTCTGGATGCTCGCGCCACCTTACGCGCGGCTGATACCGCTCTGGTGGTGGTGGATGCCAACCAGGGTGTTGGAGTCGGAACGGAAAAAGCCTGGGCGTATGCTGATGAATTTCAAATCCCGAAAATGATCTTTATCAACAAGCTCGATAAGGATCAGTCAAACTTTGATGAGTGTTTCCAATCCATTAAACAGGATCTTTCGCCGCACGCCATTCCGTTTCAAATTCCGATTGGTGCTGAGAAAAACTTTCAAGGGTTGATTGACCTGATTTCAATGCGGGCTTTTTTGTTTGAAAAAGACGGCACTGGGAAGTTTAAAGAGACTGACATCCCGGCTGATTTGCAGGATGAAGCTCAGGTGGCACGTGAAGCCCTGATTGAAAAAGCGGCTGAAATGGATGATGACTTGATGGAGCAGTTTTTCTCAGAAGGCACGCTCACCGATGACGAATTGCTCAAAGGGATTCGACTTGGTGTGGCCAACCGGTCCATGGTGCCAGTGTTTGTCGGCTCCGCCTACCTCAATATCGGAATCCAAAATCTGCTCAATGCACTGGTGAAATTTGCCCCAAGTCCAGATGTCCTCGGTGAAGCCAAAGGGACCGCCCCGGATGAACCGGAAACGGAACTCACCCGCCAGGTCAATGCGAAAGAACCTTTTTCAGCCCTTGTCTTTAAGACGCTTATTGATCAATTCAACCGCATTACTCTTTGCAAAATTTATTCTGGGGTGCTGAAAAGTGATTCGACGGTGTTTAACGTGACCCGCAACACGATGGAAAAGCTCGGGTCCGTTCAAGCCGTACTGGGCAAAAACCTGGAAAAACTCCCCGAAGCCTGTGCGGGCGATATTGTGGCGCTGACCAAACTCAGAGAAACCATGACGGGCGATACCTTCTGTGACAAAGCGGCACCGATTGTGTATGCCCCGGTCGTGTTGCCGGAACCGGCGATTGCCTTTGCACTTGAACCCAAATCCCGAACCGATGAGGACAAGCTCTCCACCGCCATCGCCAAAATTTTAGAGCAGGACCAGGCTCTGCGGTATTTGCGGGATCCACAAACCAAAGAATTCCTGCTCGCTGGAAGTGGTCAGCTCCACGTCGAAATGACCGTCGAGCGTCTCAAAAAACGCTATGGCGTGGATGTCATCCTGCATCAGCCGAAAGTGGCCTACCGCGAAACCTTTAAAGGCTCGGTCCAGGTTCAGGGCCGTCATAAGAAACAAACCGGTGGACGCGGCCAGTTTGGAGATTGCGTCTGCATTTTCTCGCCTGCGGAACGCGGCGAAGGCTTTAAGTTTATTGACAAAATTTTTGGCGGATCGGTTCCAGCCAACTTCCGACCGGCGATTGAAAAAGGGATTATCGAAGCGGCGGCGACTGGCGCCCTGGCCGGGTATCCGATGGTTGACTTTCAGGTTGAACTCATTGACGGGTCCTACCACACGGTTGACTCAGATGAAATGTCATTTAAACTCGCCGGACGCAAAGCCTTCCGGGCAGCCATGGAAAAAGTCAAAATGGTGTTGCTGGAGCCAGTCATGCGGGTTGAAGTCACCGCCCCGAGCGAATTTTACGGTGACCTGATTGCCGACATGAACACCCGTCGCGGACGCATTGAAAATACCGAAACCAAAGGCTCGCAAGTCGTGCTCAAATCCTTTGTTCCACTTTCGGAAATGCTCAATTACATGCCCCGCTTAAATTCAATCACGGGGGCTCGCGGAAGCTACACCATGGAATTTTTGCGCTATGACGAATCTCCAGCCTCGGTGGTCCAGAAAGTTGTGGCCGAAGCTCAGGCCGCTGGACGGTTGAAGGTTGAGGAAGAGTAACCTTTTCGGGTTCCGGGTTCCGGGTTCCGGGTTCCGGGTTTATG
>DAOQNB010000906.1:0-2993 GCA_035335845.1 Acidobacteriota bacterium
GGTACGACGCCCTGACTTCGACCACGCTCCTGATGGTTTTTGGGGCCATTGGTGTTGATCTGGTTTGCGCTAAACCACTTTTTCTTTTCTTCTCAACTCAGGTGTCGAAGGTATCAACCAGCACGTGGTGGCACGTGGCCTATGTCATCATTTTCCCAACAATTTTGACTTACGGACTCAATTACTGGGCACTTAAACGCGTGGATGCTTCACTGGTCGCGGTGTTTATCTATATTCAGCCAGTGGTTGCCGCAAGTCTGTCGGTGCTCTTCCTGGGCGAAACCATCACGTTCAAACTGGTGGGAAGTACAGTTCTGGTCTTTACCGGAGTGCTCCTGACGATGCAGCAGACACAGCACTGGGTGAGCCGATGGAGTTTGACATTCAGGAACGAGGCAGACGGGTTTTCAGACACTGAGACCGGAGAACATTCGAAAAACCCTTCATTTTCAGCTTGATCAAAAAGCATTTGGTGAGGTGCTATGTCGAGTCGCTTAACACAAACTCAGTTATCGCAAGTGGTTACCGAAGTTACCCGACTGGCGCATCAGCGTGAGGAACTGGAACGCTCTACGCTGGAACGCGCCGAAGTCGAGCGGATTTTGCGTGAGCTGGACCTGCCAGCCGAATTGCTCGATGATGCCATGGTTGAGCTGGAACGCCGTGAACTGGTCGCTCAGCAAAAACGCTCCAAAAATCGAATTGTGATGGCCGTTGCAGCGGTAGTACTGGTGCTGGTGCTTGGCGTTGGATGGATCTTTTATCTCCAAAGCGCCGCACTTGGGCGTGTTAATGCCGAGCCAGGCCAGATTACCCTTGGTGCCAATGATGCACAGGCGGTGCAGGTCATCAACAAACAGGCCAACCGTGAAGTGTTCAATCAGGTTGTCTTGCGCGACGCTCCCGAAGGCAAAGAACTCAACCTGAAATGCAAATGGTATGATCCGACGGGCAAGGTCTATCGGGAGAATACCTACCGCACCAAAACGATTGATAAATCAGTCTGGCCGACGCACTGCAAATGCCAGCTTGGTTCAGATGCTGCCTCAGGGACCTGGAAGGTTGAACTCTCACTCGAAGGCCGGGTCATCAGTACGACCACCTTCAAAGTAGAATGAAGAATTGAGAATGAAGAATTGAGAATGAAGAGTGAAGAATGAAGAATGAAGAATGAAGAAAATGAGCGGCTGAAACCTCTTATTTTTCAACTTTCAATTCACCTGCTTCTGCCTAAAACTTTCCTGCTTCATATTTTTTTTAGCCTCCATGAAAGCCATTCTCGGCAACTGGAATCCCTCTCAATCTCCAGAACCAATATCCATCTGGGCCAAACTGCGTGGTCGCCTCGGGCAAACCTGGAATTTTGAAGCCCTTTCCCAGAACTCAGAACCCGCCTCTGCTCAACTTGCCTGGCAAGGTCAGGTCACCGTTCAAAAATCGGTGCCGAATATCCGCTTTTTCATCGGTGCTTCCGGGCTGGTATCCAAAGCTGATGTGGTCGGTGAAATAACCGCCAGGGAACTGCGGCTTGAACGCGATTCATTTGGCCGGGTGCCGCTTTTTTGGACCGCACACAATGGTTCAATCTGGTTTTCAACCGAACTCTCCTTGCTCATCGAAATAACGGGCCGTTCAATTGTTGATCCACAAGGGTTGTATGGCTATATCTGCTTTTCATACGTGCCCACACCGTTGACCCCAATTGACGGTATCGCGGCTGTACCTGCTGGGGAAACACTCTGCTGGCAGGCAATGACTGGTACTCCGGAGAGCGTTGAAAAAACAATTCTTCGGAGATCCCTGCGCACCCACGAATGGCGTGAAGATCAAGTGACGGTTGATGATGAAGATTCAGCCGTTTCAGCACTTCGTCGGCTATTGACCGAAGCCACTGAATCCCTGGTGACTGATGTTGCCGGCAACCAGGTCGGGGTATTTTTATCGGGAGGACTTGATTCATCCATTGTCGCCGCGCTCCTGGTCCGGGCTGGGGTGAAAGTCAAAGCCTATTCGCTTGATTTCGGTGGCTATGGATTGCCAGAACTTGAATTTGCTGAAGCCGTTGCCAGTCATTTGAGGATTCCGCTGGTGAAAGTTCCAGCCCAGCCAAAGCATATCCGGCGGGCACTCCAGTCAACCGTTCAAGCGCTTGAGCTTCCATTTGGTGATGGGGTCACCGTGCCATTGTATTTGCTGGGACAGGCGGCAGGAAAAGAGGTAAACATTGTTTTTAATGGAGAAGGCGGCGACCAGCTTTTTGCCGGATGGACCAACAAGCCGCTCATCGCCGCCAGTGTGTACCAGCCTTCCGTCACCGAGAACTCAAAGCTGACCGATGAGTATCTGCGCACCTTTCATCGGCTGTATGGCTATGAATCTTCAGTCTTTACACCCCATCTTCAGGCTGTGTCAGATCAGATGGTACCGGTTGGGTGGATTCAACCAGCTTTGGATGGAGGGTATTGTCAGTCATTCTTCCATCGAATGCGCCGGGCGGGGCTGATGCTTAAAGGAGCGCAAAACATCCAGCCTCGCGCAACGCGTCTGGCCTGGGCGCACGGGCTCGATGTGCGATCTCCCTTTTGTTTCTACCCTTTAGCTGAATGGACGTTTCAACTTTCCGGAGAACTCTGTTTGCGAGGCCCCTGTGAAAAATACCTGCTCAAACGAGCGGTTGAGCCGTGGCTTCCAGGAGAAATTGTCTGGCGGGAAAAGCGAGGTATGGGAGTCCCTTTGACTGAATGGTGCCTGGGACCGCTTTGGGGTGAGCTTGGACGCTGGTTAAATGCAAGCACACTTGATGCTGAAGACCGCTGGCAATCGGACCTTCCACTTCGAGTTGCCTTCGGCCAGCTTAGCGGACACATTCAAGGACGCCGGATTGGTGAAATCTTGTGGTTACTTCTGGTCTGGCAGGTCTGGCGAAAGACCGTGGCTGGTGAGACAATTTGCCCGCAACCCTTGCGAAGCCCCTTTCGCATGCCATTTCCACT
>DAOQNB010000907.1:0-2979 GCA_035335845.1 Acidobacteriota bacterium
GGCGACCGCTTTGACGAAGCACGTGGGGTTGCCATTGATCGGGATGGCGGTATTTATATTGCCGGGCGAACCACGTCACTGGTGTTCCCAACCACAGATCAGGCATTTCAAAAAGAAAACAAAGGCAACAGTGACGGTTTTGTTGTTAAGCTGAATTCCGACGGATCAGCCGTTGAGTTTGCCACGCTGTTGGGTGGGGCCGGTCGGGATGAAATTCGAGGCCTGGCGCTGGACGCTCAAGGAAATCCATCTGTCACCGGGTTTACCCTCTCAACTGACTTTCCGGTGAAGAATGCGTTCCAACCACGTGACGGAGGCGGCTCGTTTACTGACGCCTTTGTGACCAAATTGAATCGCACTGGAAGCGAATTGATCTATTCGACCTATCTTGGCGGAAATGAAGATGATCTCGGGGCGGACATTGCTGTGGATCAAAAAGACGGGAGCGCGGTGGTGACCGGGTATCTCAATTCGAAAAATTTCCCCCTGAAAAATCCAACCCAGGCGACATTTAGCGGCGGTCTGTACGACGTGTTTGTGACCAAATTCAGTCCAGCCGGTGACGCTCTGGTATTTTCGACGTATCTGGGCGCGACTGACCAGGAACGCGGTGCAGCGGTTGGGGTAGATGAATTTGGAGATGTCTATGTCACTGGATTTACTGGTTCGACTGATTTTCCGACCACGGCGAATGCGCTCCAAAAAGACCTGCGTGGCGTGTCAGATATCTTTGTCACCAAATATGGCCCAACCGGAGGGCGCATCTTTTCAACCTTTTTCGGAGGCGCCAAAGACGAACAGCCATTTGATATGGCCATTGATGCCCGCAACACAATTTATCTGGTCGGAGTGACCACTTCACTTGACTATCCGCTTGTGAATGCTCTTCGAACTGAACCTAAAAACGTTGACAGTTTTGTGACCCGGCTCAGTCGCACCGGAGACCGGGCAATCTATTCGACGTATTTTGGCGGTGCCCAGGTTGACAACATTTTTGGCGTGGCGGCTGATGCTGACGGCAATGCCTATGTGTGCGGTCAAACAACGTCTGACGATCTGCCGCTGGTAAACCCGGTGCAGCCAAAGCGGGCCGGTGTTGGCGATATTTTTATCAGTAAAGTTACTGATCCGGCAGATTTTACCCTCAATATCGCACTTTCATCCGTGAGCATCCGACGTGGTCAAAAAACCAGACTTGAATTTACCATCAATCGCTTTGGCGGCTATGACGACCTGGTCACCGTGACTGGACCGGCGGTGAAAGAGTTTGGGCTCAAGCTCAAACCGGGCGTGGTTATCACCCCAGAGTCGCAGGCCGTGTTTACCTTAAAAGCCAAAACCACCGCCCAGCAGGCCACCCGAATGCTGACCTTCACCGCCACCGATAATTTTGGCCGCACCCGAACGCTTCCGATTATGGTGACAATTCAGTGAAGAGCAGGGCAATTGAAGGGATGAGGGATGAAGGATGAGGGATGAAAGAAAACCAGCTTCTTCAGCCCCGAGCTTGCGAGTCTTCAGCCCCAGGTCCTCCGCCCTGGTTTCTTCAGCCCTATCTCAACCAAAGGATCAGTTTTCATGTATCAAGAACAACAACCAATCCAACCTGTACTTTCTGATTCCGAATTTATTGCCCGGCTGCCGAAAGCCGAGTTACACGTTCATCTGGAAGGTTCCCTCCCGCCGGCAACCGTTTTGAAACTGGCTGAAAACAATGGATTACGGCCTCCATTTGAAACACTGGACGACTCGGCGGCTTATTTCCAGTACCGGGACTTTCCTCATTTTTTGGATATTTTTATGGAAGTCTGCGGGTATCTGCGGACGCCACAGGATTATTACCTGCTGGTGAAAGACTTTCTGGCTGATGCCAGAGCCCAAAACATCCGGTATCGCGAAGCGTTCTTCAGTCCAACCATGCATCTGGGAAAACCCGGTTTGTCTCAGGGCGCGCTGCTTGAAGCCCTGGCCGCCGGAGTCAAAGACGGATATGCCGAACACGGCGTCGAACTCCATTTTATTGCCGACATCAGCCGCCAGTTTGTGCCCGAAGCGGACCCGGTGGTTGATTTTGCCATTGCCGGGCGGGCTGATGAGTTGTTTATTGGCGTTGGCATTGGCGGCGCTGAAGCCGGATTCCCGCCACGTTTGTTTGAATCGCATATGAACCGCGCTCGGGCTGCCGGACTCCATTCCGTCGCCCACGCGGGTGAAGCCGCCGGGCCGGAAAGCGTCTGGGAAGCCCTGCGGATAACCAAATCTGAGCGGCTTGGGCACGGTGTGCGCAGTATTGAGGATGCCGCGTTGATTGAGTATTTGCGCGAAACCCAGACTCCACTCGAAGTGTGCCCAACCAGTAACCTTTGTACTGGTGTGTATGAAAGTTATGCGGCCCATCCGTTGCGCAAGTTGGTGGATGCTGGATTGGCCGTGACGATTGGCTCTGACGATCCGCCTTTTTTTGGGAGTTCGCTCAGCGACGAATATGCCCACCTGCTTGCCGATTTTGGGTTTTCACGTCAGGAAGTGTGTCGGCTCAGTTTGAATGCCATTGAGTATTCGTTTCTGCCTGCAGACCGCAAAGCCGTCTACGTGCAGGAGTTTGAGCGTGAGTTTCGGGCTCCTGGCCAGTGATACCATTTTGGAATGGGGTTCTCGTATTACGGGAAGGCTAAATCATTGAAAAAATTGGATTCCCCTGACTACTGACCCCATAAGTGACAGGATAAGGGGTTGAGGCCCGCAGGGTCATCGTTTAATAGCCGTGGTGCGAAGCCCACGGTCAGAGCCAGGACGCGACCCAGGCCCGGCAAAAGCACCATTTAATACCAGGGGAAGGAACACGGTTTTTCTTATCCTGGCGCTTATGACCCCTGACCCCAAGCCCTTGTCATTACCCAAATTTTTTCAGTTCGCTCAAATTAGCCTCAACCAAACGATTTCAGCCCAGGTTCTTTGATTTTATCCCGGAGGGATGGA
>DAOQNB010000908.1:0-2978 GCA_035335845.1 Acidobacteriota bacterium
GGTATCCCCAAGATCAATCAGAAAATCGGGCGCATCAGCCAGTTGATTTTTTAAAGCAATTTCATAGAGCAGGTGATTGCCTTTTTTGTCATAAATGTGCGAGTCAGACTGTACGGTGAAGGTAAACGTACTGCCGACGGCGCGTTGAGTGTGGAAAGTATTTTCGGGCCGTGGCGTAAATTGGGCCGTGCCGGGCACGCGGTACTGCATTCGATAATAGTACCGGGTATTGGGCTTGAGTTCACCCATCACGACTTCAATGCGAGCCCCAGCCGGATACGTCACGGCTGGTGTGCGGCCCGAGTACACGCCAGACTTCACCCCGTACTCGAAATAGGCTTCTACGGCTGACCCGGCAATCACGTTGACCGTGATCGAAGTATCAGTCGGACGCCCTAGCAGCTCTGTCGCTGTCAATTGAACATCTCCAGATTGTGCTGGGGCAACTGAAAAACCTGGACTTACAAACCCGAGACAGAGCATCACCAGTACAATGAGATTCTTAGGCAACATGTTGATTTTCCTCCAGTTGGTATCACTTTTGAGAACGTGATTGTGAAAAAATAAAATACTGAACAGGTGGCACTCCCACTTATTGACGAGTGAAGGCAAAAGGCTCAGACATCACACCGTCTGGGTTCTGAACCACAATCTGGACAGAAACTCCTTTGGGCAACCTTTCTTTGAGTCCGCTCCCTCGGGCCAATACCAGGGTTGGGTTTTGATAGAGCGTGGTCGGCACAGGCTGGCCATTGAGCAAAACCTGACACTGAGGTTGAAAATTGGTGCCGCCAATGTTGAGACTAAATGGTGAGCGGGAAAGGCTGACTCCGGTGATGGTGCATGAAGACATGACTTTCAGGCTACCAGAGGCCGAATCTGTCCCCTGGGCGTTGGCCACGGTGAGCGAAATGGTGTAACTCCCTGGTGTCGTGTAGGCATGGGATGGGTTCTGATCCGTGCTGGTGGTGCCGTCTCCAAAATCCCAGGTCCAGGACGTAGGGCCACCCGTTGAAGTGTCTTGAAACGCGATGGGTTGATCCGTCGCAGGAATGCCTGGCGAAAATGAAAATGAAGCCACCGGAACGCCTGAGACCTGGAACAAATAATCGGTGTTGGAAATATATGGCTCCAAAACCGAAGGCGAACTGATCACGCCCGAAAACAGATAGGGCGTGGTACAAACTGTAAAGTCAAATGGCGTACCGTCAGCATAGGTGCCTGAAAGAATCGACTTGCGAAGAGCCATCATTTTCTCCACCTGGCTGGCACTCAACGAGGTATACAATTGGAAAAAGGTTGTGGCGTAGAAGTAATTGTTCTCTCCATCGAGTTCACCGTACTCGCCTGATTTTTCGAGCACTGTGGCTTTGACCTGTGCCAGAAAATCTGCCGTCGGCGCCATTGAGGTGATAAGGCTTCGCAGGGCGTTGGAAATATCAGTCCGGATCTGAACAATATTGGAAGCACCGGCAAACAGATTGCTTCGCTGCGCCGTGACCAGTTGTGACATCAACGCGGCCTGTTCGCGTGTCACGTACCCTTTAGAACTATCACAGAGGGCAGATCCTGCCGTGGCGGTGAGTTCTTCATCAATTGAGTATCCTGGGCGACCAACAGCGGGTGCATCTTTAATGTAGAACCCGCCAAAGTACGTGCCGTGTCGTTCTGGGCAGAAGTAGACGTCGGCAGCCACACACCCGGCGTACCAGGAATAGATATCTCCAGCGTAGGTCATCAACGCCACTGATTCATCGCGGGAAAGCCCGGCGGTTTTATCCCGAATATCATTCTGGGTTTTATTTGGCCAGGAGTTCCACCCTTTGCCCACCATCGCATCCAGATAACTTTTTTGGGTTGGGGTCAGAGATCGGAAAATTTCAGCAAACACCACTGCGCGTTCAAAACTGATTTGGCCATCGAGTTCATACAGCGCTTTTGAAGCTGCTTTCACGGCTTCGCGGCTCAGTCCGGTCGAACCAGCCGGGAGATCGCCATCAATCAGCCGTCGAAAGGCTTTCATGAGTGGATAGCGCCGATACCCATATTCGTTGATTGGGCCAACCTGATTTTTCGCCAGTTGCGTGAGGGTGTTGACCTGATTCCTGTCCAGGGTAAACAACACGTTGCAGGCAGCGCGGGTCAGGAAACTCGTGTTATGCCCCATATTGTCAGGGTCATTGTCCCGCAGATATTGAAATCCCCAGTAATCAACCATTTTTCCAGGAGGAAAAAAGGATTGGGCTTCCAGGTTTCCAGTGATCATGGCAAGTCCATCAAAGGCGAGGGTGTTACGTTGGGCCTGGTCCGATAGTGCCTGGTCAATGTTGAAGGCACCTTTTCCACAGATCTGTGTTGCCTGTCTGATTGGGATCGCTGCAACCTGAGTTGTCATCAGAGCCATCACCATTCCGATAAGTATTGCGAGTTTAACTGTTTTAGACATAAATACTTCTCCTTTTTGACGGTCAGTCAGTATCAATGCTTTTTTCCCCTGGGCAGATATGCTCATCAGAAAAAATGATGGCTTTAAAATTGAAAGGTGAGATCAGGGGCTCGCTGACAAAATTGTTCAACCTGAGGAACTGGAATTTCGACCTCGGAGGGGGGACTTCCATTGAGTGAGGGTAACTACCTCTTCAACCACTCACTTCAAAATGGAGGCGATGGATTTCGCGATGATGAATCTGGATTCAAGTCGCCAATCCAGGTGCATTTCTCCCTCAGAAATGGGCTGAACCCAACTTCAGCGAAGAAGCAAGAAGGCAATCAAATGGGTGGGATGGAGTTCGTAACGAAATGAAGTTTTTCGACATTCACTTCCTGATGGTCGAAAAAGCTCAAAAGAGTTCCACTTTTTTTCGAATGCTTGATTTTTTTTCACGTGTGAGCTTTCAATGCATCAAAATTGCGGCCAGGGTAAACTCCTTGCGGATCAAACCTTTTCAAGTATCGCGGTTTCCTATTTCTGAAATTTT
>DAOQNB010000909.1:0-2976 GCA_035335845.1 Acidobacteriota bacterium
ATCCAGGTGGGCCAGCGTCAGCCCACGTACAAACAGATGGGCCTCATCTCCGGAACAAAGTTCGGTTATCGGCTGCATTTCCCTGGAAAGCCAGGCCAGTTCACCCGGAAATGACATCTTCCGAACAGCTTCGTGAAGCGCTTCAACCTGATCCATAAAATGCAGGTGGTCAGCTCGACGCAAAATCACCATCTGTTTTGTGGCCGGAGTCCGGTCAAAGAGTTCATACATTCCGGCCAGCGGGAGCGAAACATCATTCTCTGCCACCAGATACAGAGTCGGCACATCGCGTCCCCAGTCGAAGGCAAGCGTCAGCGGAAGAATTCCTGGTTTGGGATTTGAGGCACCACCCGGCGCAAGTGCCACAACTGCTTTGATTCGCTCGTCCACTTCAGGTAGTGCCAGTGCCGTCCAACCTCCAAAACTGTGCCCGACAATGCCAATCCGGTCAGGATCCACACTCAATCCCGCCTCACGGCTCAACACCTGATCAAGCAAAAACCGAACATCTGGAACGCGGTTTGAAATTACCGCTTCCCAGCGCCGGGTTTTTTGCTCCTCGGTTTCGCCCTCTTTTCGTGCCAACTCATTGGTCAAGACTTCTGAATGATCCAGTGCCGCCACCACATATCCGTGGCTGGCCAGGTGAGTACACAGAAACGTCGCCGCCCGCCGATGCCCGCCACCCGCATGGGAGTAAAGAACCAGAGGAAAAGTCCCAGTCTGGGCAACCGCGTCACGAACCGCTGATTGTTTTCGTGGGATATTGACCAACGGAAGTGTAAACGAATCTTGCGTTTCTGGTACTAAATCCTGACCAGCGTGGTGTTCGGCTGCTGGATACCAGATTTCACAAGGGAACAGGCGGTTCCGAACCGGATCAAATGCCTGGACGGTTCTGACACCAACCGGAAACGGCCCTCTGTCAAAGGGATTATATTCACCAACCAAAGAGCTTTCTCTTTCAATGGAATGCGGTTGCATCTTCTGATTTTCCTTGAGATTTGAAAAGATAACTCATCGCTGGCCAAATGGCTCAATCCTCAGCCCATTGTCTTCAGCCCGTTGTCTTCAGCCCCAGCATTACAACATCGGCAGCCGATGACTTCGAATGAGATCCACCATAGACGAAGCTGCCTCCCGCAACACCCGATGGAGTGCCGATTCGTGATGGAGTCCCTCATTTTCAAATTGATCATCTGATTTGGTGTGATTTAAGGGAATATCCACCGTGAGGCAATCGCCATTGTCAGCCACCACAACCGCCCCGGCATCCCGGAGGGCATGGCGGACAAGCTCATTGGACGTCAAAACTTCAGCGCGGAAATGTTCAATGCCACGTTCTCTGGCGGCTCTGGCCAGGGTTTCCAACAATAACCGCCCTAGCCCCTTGTGTTGCATATCATCAAGAACCGTGACGGCCACTTCAGCCACAGTTGGCTCCTGTTCTAACCGAACAAACCGAGAAATCCCAATCCCCCGCTCAGTTTTCAAATCATCTGACCCGGTAACAGCAATGATGGCAACGTGATTATGACCATCCACTTCTGTCAAATAGTGGAGCATTTCGTCTGAAAGGCTTTGCAATGGAGTCAGGAACCGTCGAAAACGGGACTCAGGTGAAAGCGCCTCAAACCCACGTCGGAGTTCAGGCGCATCCTCGGGGCGAATATGCCGGAGTTCAATCCCGGTACCGTCGGCGAGAATGTGTTCGGCATGGAAATCTGGACCAAACTTCATTGAAATGTCTTCCTTTACCTGATGCCTTTTGACGGCCAGTTCCTGCCTCAGTCTGAGAAAACAGCCAGGTAGTTCAATCAAATAAACTGAATGGACGACTGGCTATGACGACAAACTGGTGCAAGAACAGAAAGAAGCCTTGTGATAAGTACATTGTGGCTGGTGACGGTTAAACAAGTGTCTCCAGCATGGTTTCCGAATCAGGATCGAGAGCAGGGGAAGAATGTGTCTTGGCTGGTGAATGCTGGGTTCGCGGAGGGATATTAGGAAGATAGTTCATCTCTGGCAAGCAGAATGACTGGGGATATCCCGGCAAGCGGAATCCCTTTCAAAGAAAATCGGATCGTGTCTCACCACACTGGTGGCTAATTATTTCTGCGCCATCGCCTTTCAGAACCTGATTTCGGCTCAGGGTTCAAGCGTTCGTTGACTTCAGTCGAGCGAATCGAATAACTCAAATTTCATCAAACACTTGAATATTGAACGGTTTCGAAGGAGGGCTCAGAGGGAGATGGTAATTCCATCTGGCGAAGGTTCCACATCGCGAACCAATCGAATATCACATTCCCGGTCAACATAGGCCCATTCTTCAGTGGCGCGAAGGACAGCCACCATTTCATTAAAGGCTGGGGTATGCTCGGGCGCAAACTCAAACCAGGTCAAAAAATCAAAGGGCTCGTTCTCACTCAGATCACGACAGTGGTGGAGTCGCCGAGCCACAGCCGGCAGGTACATCAGTCCGACTTTTACGTGATGTGAACTTTCCTCAAAAATTCGACGGCGTTCATCCTGCGGGAGTGCCCACCAGTCAGCCGTTTTCCGAATTGGAATCAGTGCGGCACAAGTTGCTTCCGGACGATTCAGTTTTGGTTGTATCGCCACAAGTTGATCTTTTTCCGGCTGAGTAATGTAGCGTTCATTGCTTCTGATTCCCCGGAGGCGCCAGTTTGTTCCTTCTGGACCTTCAACCAGCGAACTGGCGAAAATCGTTAGCCGCTCAGCATCTGGAAGAGGCTCTCCGACAATGGTTTCAATTTGAGTAATGCGCCAGTCCCCAGTTTTTCCGCCTGAGAATGTGAACAGACGAGTATTCATTGAAGATTCTCCCAGTTCCGCGATTCAGAGTATTTCTGATGAGTGCTTTGGTTGATGATTCAAGAGAATCCCACTGGTATGCACTTTATTCGACAGATGAGAGGTTTAAAGTCACAGGCTTATCTCTTCTTTGATCGTCTC
>DAOQNB010000910.1:0-2976 GCA_035335845.1 Acidobacteriota bacterium
GCGATAGCAATGTGACTCGAAAACAGCGGCGCAGAACTCCAAACCAGGTTGAGGGGAAATCACCCGTCTCCAGCCCCGCTCCAAAGAGCACAGATACTCCCGCTGAAGGCTGAGGGAATACCAGAAACCATAAATCAACCCCAGAATTGCTGCACCTCAGGTTGGTGAATTATGAAGTACTTGAAATCAATGAGTTTAAATCATTCTTCATTCTCAATTCTCAATTCTTCATTGGTACCATCGAAGGAGTTGCTCCATGACGAATCTTCCACTGGACCTGATCTTAATTTCTTCGCTCAATGAATATGTATTTTGTCCGCGCCGGTTTGGACTCCAACAAGTCGAAGGACTCTGGCGCGATAACGAACACACCATTTTAGGAACGTTGCTCCACGAAAACGTAGATGATGCCGGGTATGAATATGAAGCCGATAAAGATGTCAAACTGGTCTTTGCCCTTCCCTTGTATTCAGACCGATATGGGCTGACTGGCCGGGCTGATGTTATCGAATGGCACGGCTCGCAACCCATCCCCGTTGAATATAAAAAAGGAAAACGTCGTCAGTATGAAAACGATGATGTTCAGGTGTGTGCCCAGGCACTCTGCCTCGAAGACATGTTTGGCGTCATCGTCACCGAAGGCTTTGTCTATCATGCGACCAGCAAACGACGGCGAAGTGTCACCATCAACGAACACCTGCGAACGGAAACGATTGATACCATTACCCATGCCAGGACGCTGCTCCAAACCGGAACTATTCCATCCGCCATCTATTCGCCGCGCTGTCTGGAATGTTCGTTATACCCCCTGTGTTTGCCAAAGATTGCCACTCCCCAGCCTTCTGATGACTTTCAGCAATACCAGACCGCGATTTGGAAGGACTGATACCTGCCCCTCGTAACTCCACAGTGGCAGACTGTGGCCGACCTGCCTCAATTCAGCCACCGCTCCGCGGTGAAACCCTGGGCAGGATGACAAGATGACAAACTGGCAGTGTGACAAGGTGATTTATTTCATCTCTCATCCCTTCCGAAAACCCTGAACCCTGAACCCTGAACCCTGAACCCTAAATGGTATTGCTCAACCTGGGACTTCATTATGGAAATCCGACAAAATACCCTCTATCTGACCACCCCAAACAGCTATGTGTCACGAGACCATCTGAACTTGAAAGTCGAAATTGACCACGTCGTTCGACTTTCGGTACCAATTCACCATCTCGAATCCGTCTGCCTGTTCGGAGTCATTACCATCACGCCCCAGGCCGCGCAACTGTGCTGGGAACACGGCGTGCCGGTCAATTACTTCAGCGAAAATGGATATTTGATTGGTCGCTGGGAAGGCGTTCCCAACACCAGCGTCGTGTTGCGCAGAACCCAATACCGCACCGCAGACGATCCGCAGAAATCTGCTCTGATCGCCCGTCAGTGTGTGGCCGGAAAGATCCAGAATTCACGTCAGAGCCTGCTGCGCTCTGCCCGTGAATCGAGCGATGACCAGGAACGCGACCAGCTCCAACTCATGGCCGGCAAACTGGCCGATATCCTGCGCTGGCTCCATCCATCCACCGATCTGGATACGATCCGTGGATATGAAGGCCAGGCTGCCAGTCTGTACTTTCAGGTCTTTGATTTTCATTTGCGCCAGCAACGCACCGAATTTCATTTTGGAGGGCGTTCGCGCCGGCCTCCGCGTGATCGCATCAACTGCTTACTTTCTTATCTCTATGCCTTACTCCGGCATGACTGCATTGCCGCTTTGACCGCGACCGGGTTAGATCCCTTTGTCGGGTATTTGCACGCCGAACGTCCCAACCGTCCTTCGCTGGCACTTGATTTAATGGAGGAGTTTCGTCCCCAGGTTGATCGGCTGGCGATTACCCTCGTCAACCGCAAGCAGGTCAATGCCAAAGACTTTGTCATCCGCGACGGAAATTCCGTTGAATTTTCGCCAGCCGGTCGCAAATCAGTCATCACCGCGTATCAAACTCGCAAACAAGAGGAACTCCGCCATCCGCTCTTGAATCAACCCTGTCGGTTTGGCGAACTGATGCTGATCCAGGCGCGCATTCTGGCCCGCCACCTTCGGGCAGACCTGCCGGAGTATGTCCCGTGCCTCTTCCGATGATTTCCAGGCAGGGACGTGGTACTTTTTCGAATGAAAGGCTGGTATGAGTGAAAAATGAAGTACTACCAATTTGCAATTGGATCGTCGTATTAGAAAATAGTCAAATAGTTCAATTAAATAAACTTAGCGAACTATTGACTACGGACTACTGACTCCAAACTACGCTTATGTATATCCTGATCACCTATGATGTTTCTACCATAGACAAGGCTGGTATCCGTCGGTTACGCCGCGTCGCGCAGGCGTGCAAAGACTATGGCCAGCGAGTCCAAAACTCGGTATTTGAATGCAAGCTCAATCCCAGGGAGTGGGTATTGCTCAAAGCCAGGCTCCTCAAAGAAATTGATCAGTCTGAAGACTCATTGCGGTTTTATTTCCTTGATCAAGACGTAAAAATTGAACATTATGGAACGAAGAAACCGATTGATTTTGAAGATCCGCTGGTTCTTTAGACAAGGTTTGTGAGCTGGTTCCCAACCCGGTTTCCTGGAACCAGATCTTTGACAACCGAGGATTCAGCGCGAACCTGAAGCGGGGACAAAACCCCGGAGGTTTCGCGCACATTGGAATTCTTGATAGTTAAAGTTACTCTAATCTATTGATTTTAATGGAGAAATCCGTATACTATCAGTATTCCAATAAGGCAGGTTAAACAAAATGTTGATCAAGATTCGCCCAATTTGTCCAGATCACTTCAGAGGTTCGCGGAGAACCTCACCGAAACACTTGATTGATAAAAAGTTAACCAGCCCGCAATTTCGCCCCAAGTCTCGACGGGGCGCGGATTGAAACAAACTCAGGGTAAAGAGGAAGGCCGTGGGGGAGACGATTTCGCCCCAAGTCTCGAC
>DAOQNB010000911.1:0-2961 GCA_035335845.1 Acidobacteriota bacterium
TGGCTTTCGTTTTGGGGACCAGTTTGAGAATGGATTCGGCTTCACGGCGCGTGCCTGGAAGTCGTGGAATGTGGGCTGACTCACCGCTGATTCCGACCGCTTGAACTGAAGCTTTGGCGTTTTCAAGCCGCAGTTTACGACTGCGGTCAGTTTTCTCTTCAACTCGTTGAGGGGAAGGAAGATCGGTTGCCCGGTTGAGAAGCCGATTGTCACTGGCGTCAAATACCGGATCCGCCACGACAAGCAGGTTTTTGGAAGGGGGAAGGTGATTGGGGGTCTGGGTACGGAGCACATCAAGGGCTGATGCTGAAGGCAGTGTGACCAGCTCAAAATGAGTTAAAAGTGGTGCTGCCTTTGAACCTGAAGCGCGTACCGTCAGTGCCCCAAATGGAATGTAATGCAGGACTCCGTCTGGAACGATCAGCAATCGTTTCCGGTCTAATCGTGGGATGACCGGCGCCAAGATCAAACGGCTGAGTTCTGAAAGGGCCTGGTCAAGTTCCTGACTTGAGGTGGTGTTCTGGTGATCAGGAGCCAGTTTGAGATCCCGGTTTGGGTCAGCCGGTTGAGCCAGCAGCTTGTATGCTCTCCGGGCAACCTGTTCAATTTCCGCTGCTTTGGGGAGTTCCACTGTGGTTATCGAATCTGGCGTCACGATCCAGGCAAAGCTCCGAGTTGGGCCCAAGGCATATTCCAGCAACGCGGTATCAGATGAAACAATTTTGGCTTGTATTTCACGGGCCGTAAGTGGTCTGGGATGAGTCAATGCTGCATAGTGTGGACTGGTCTGACGGAGCTGTTCCTGAAGTTGCTGATACGCTGCTGTCAAAGAATCAATCTCAGTTTGGAGTGTGGCCTCGGCTTTGGGTGAGGGCGCTGTTTGTGATTGCTCGCGGATCAGGGCTTCAGTTTTTTTGGCGAGTGCCTGACGAATGGTTTGTTCGCGTTTGAGCAGGTCAGCATCCGCGCCCCGGCGAATTTGAGCCCCGGACTCAGTAAGCAATTCCAGGAGAGCACGGGCACGGGCGCGTTCACTGGCCTGAAGGGCCATCTGGTCATATCCGGCTTGTGGGTCCTGGGAATGCAGCCGGACCAGAAGATTGATGTAATTGTGGTAAATAAACTGGTTTTGTGAAAAAAACGCCGTTCGGAGTTCAGGCGATCTCACTTTTTCACGAATGGTTTCAACCAGTTGGAGGGCTTCTTCAAAGAGCGGTTTGGCCTGGGCATATTCTTTATTTTCGGTCCGGAAGTAGGCAAGCTGGCTCAGGGCCAGGGCGCGATCATTCGGGCGACTGCCCTTTGGCCATTGGTCCAGGGCGTGTTGGGCGAGCTCAATGGCCTTTTGTTTTTCCCCCCGGGTAAAGAAAATTTCAGCCAAATTTTGAAGGGTCGCTAATTCACCAGGCTTGTCACGGCTTTGGCGCCGAAGGACCAGGGCTTCTTCCAGATGAGTGATTGCCTCATCCTGTTTTCCAAGTCGATCCAGCACAAACGCAAGATTGTGGAGCACGGCGCCTTCGCCATACGGATTCTTGAGGTCTCTCTCAATGGCCAAAGCCAGGGTAAATTGTTCGAGGGCGTCCAGATACCGTCCTTGTTCGGCCATGACGTACCCAAGGTTGGTCCGCAATGAGCTTTGGTGTCGTTTATTTCCAATCCGGCGATTGAGTTCCAGTGCCTGTTGGATAATTGATTCAGCTCGCCGAAAATCCCCGATGTTGAGATAGAGCCGTCCAAGACTTGAATAAATAGATGTCTGTAGCTGAGCCTGACCGGTGTTGGCGATCAACTGTGCGGCTTCTTCAAATAAATCGAGGGCTTTTTGAAATTCACTTTGTTGGGCAGCTACTCTGGCTAAGTGGGACAGGGTTTCAGCGATTTTGGATGGCACGTTCAACCGTCGCTTGATCGTGAGTGCCTGGGAAAAGAATTCAGTTGCCGGTTCAAAATTGTCCAAATTGAGGTGGACCAGGCCAATTCGGTCCAGCATCATTGCTTCCGCAATTTGATCGTGAGTCTCTCGAAAACATTGAAGCGACTCAAACGCGATGCTGAGTGCCTTGTCCCATTGCCGCCTATCCCGATAGATGCCGGCGATATTGGCCAACGTTTCGCCTTCGCCTTGCCGATTCTGAGCCTTTTGCCGGAGTTCCAGGGCTTGCAGAAACAGTTCCAGGGCTTTGTCGCCATTCCCCTCGACCTGATAGGTTAATCCAATGTTGGTCAGTGCCTGGCCGATCAAGTCGAACTCATTGATTTTCCGGGCTGATTCAAGGGATTTCTCAAAGTAGTCGCGGGCTTGAGCCAGTTGACCGAATCTATAGTACCCATTGCCGATACTGTTTAAGATTTTAGATCCAGAGCTAAAATCACCCGCAAGCTGATAATGGCGACTGGCTTCTTTATATTTTTCAAGTGTTTTCAAGTCTGCTTCTTTTGATTCCTGGGCCGGATGGTTGGCGTCAAGACTCAACAGTTTCAACGCCTCATATTGGTGAATTTCACGTCCGGTGGCTTCCCCGGTTTCGACCAGAAGCACCCGATACTGAGATGGTGTCTCAAACCGTTTATCCAGTGTGATTTCAAGCCGATAGGTGCCGGTCGTTTTGGCCAGAATGAGAATTGGAAGCAGAGGCGACCACGACTCCAGGTCATTTTGAATCGTCGCGGACTCGGCTGGCGGTTCAATGATTTTGAAGGTGAGTCCGTTGGTTTTGACACGGAGTTCGAGTTTGACAAATTGATTGGCGGTCAACGGAAAGGAAAATACCTGCCGGGTCTGGCCTGAAACCTCAAATTCAATTGGTTTTCCAGGCGGGAGTTTTTCAGATGAGATCTGAACGGGTTGAGGCGTGGATTCCTGACCTGAGTGAGCCTGGGTTGGCGTGACAAAAACAGAACAAAGAACTGTCAGGACAATCATGTGAAAAGACCAGTTCTTGCCTGCTTGCTTTGGAA
>DAOQNB010000912.1:0-2958 GCA_035335845.1 Acidobacteriota bacterium
CATCATCTGTGACCATCGCTGGTTTGACATGGAGAAATTTGGGCAAAACCTGGAAAAACTTCAGCATAATGCCTTGCTCATCGCGAAAAGACAGAGTACAAACAGATCATCTTGAGGGTTTAGCCCAATATTGACTCGCATTGCATCACCCTGGTGCTGCCAGTCTTGCCGCCAGGTTGATGATTTTCTGCATTTCAGGTAAACCCGCAGGTTTTCTGGTTTCGTCATTTTTGTATTCAAAGTAGTACTTCCCAGGCCGAAATGAAATCCCTCGACGGTTCCTTCCCTTCGTTCCGTTTTTGGCCAGGGGGATGGAGGCATCTATGGAAGGACACGACTCCCCCCATCGTGAAGTTCCTCTCACATCAATCAGCCAATTTGCAGACCCGTATCGGCTTCTGGTTGAAGCGGTCAAGGATTACGCCATTTATTTGCTTGACCCGGATGGGTATGTGGCAACCTGGAATGCAGGTGCTCAATACATCAAAGGGTACTCTGCCGATGAAATCGTCGGGCGTCATTTTTCCTGTTTTTATCCTCCGGAAGACGTGGCGAGGAATATCCCGCAACAGCACCTTGAAGAGGCGGTTGCCCAGGGCAAAATGGAAGATGAAGGCTGGCGGGTCAAAAAAGATGGTACGCGCTATTGGGCCAATGAGGTGATTACGCCGCTCTTTGATGACAACGGGACATTGGTTGGCTTTAGCAAAGTGCTGCGTGATCTCTCAGAGCGCCACACCCAGGAACAGAAAATCCAGGAACAGAAACTGATCCTGGCTGGGATTATTGACGCGACGATGGATGGCGTCATTACAATTGATGATACTCATCGGATCATTGTGTTTAACCGGGCATCAGAAGCCATGTTTCGATGTTCGGCAGCCGAGGCGCTTGGCCAGCCCCTCGATACCTTTATTCCCGAGCGATTTCGCACCTCCCATGACCAACTTGTCCGGAATTTTGCGGATTCAGGTACTTGCTCCCAAAAAATGGCAGTGCCCCGCATTATTTATGGGTTACGGGCCGATGGAGAAGAATTTCCACTTGAAGCCGTTGTTTCACAGACGGCTGTCAACGGGCGGAAACAACTAACGGTAATTGTGCGCGACATCACTCAACGCCTCCAGTCCGAAAACGCCATAACCGCACAACTGGCGCTACAAGAGCAATTAGCGAAACTGGCGGAAGTCTTTCCCGGCGCCCTTTTTTCCTTTTGCCAAAAATCTGATGGGGCGTTCGCCATGCCTTACATTTCACCATCTGTTGAGGAAGTATTTGGGTTGACGGCTGATCTGATTCGGGAGGATGCCACGCCGATTTTTCAGGGAATTCATCCTGATGATGTCGCTCTTGTCAGACAAAGCATCGCGGAATCCGCCAGGTTGATGACGCTATGGCACGATGCTTTCCGATTTCAACATCCAGACAAAGGTGAACTCTGGCTTGAAGCCTGGTCGGCGCCAGTCCACGAACTGGATGGGGGCATTCTGTGGTACGGGGTGGTCATAGATGCCACCAGCCAAAAACAGATTAAGGCTGAGCTGATTGAAAACCAACGATATCTCAAACAGTTAATTGAAAGCTTGCCTCAAATTGTGTGGACCACCAACAATCAGGGACAATGCACCTATGTCAGTCCACAATGGTATGACTACACTGGGATTCAACCCATAACCCCGTTGCCTGAAACCTGGAGTCATCTCGTTGACCCAGAGGATAGCGAGCGAAATGCAGGACCATTTCAGGAAGCTCTCCACATCGGGCAGATGTTTGATGCCGAATATCGGCTCCGCCGGGCAGATGGTGCCTATCGGTGGTTCAAGGTGCGAGCGGTGCCATTCCGCGATCAGTCAGGAAAGATCGTGAAATGGATCGGCACCAGTACTGATATTGACGACCAAAAGCAAATTGAAGCCGCTTTGCGTCAGTGGGCTGATGCGTTTACCAACTGTGCGCATGGCATTGCGATTGGGGATCCCGCAACCAGTCAAATTATAGCTTGTAATCCGGCCTTTGCCGCATTGTTTCAGCAGTCGGTTGAGGCAATTGTCGGTTTGCAAATCCAGGATGTATATGACCCGACAGACTGGGAACGGGTTAAAAGGCATATCCTGCAGGCTGACCAGACTGGAAAAGCACAATATGAAACTCGAATGCGGCGCCAGGATGGGACAGTTTTTGAGGTTCAAATGGATGTCGTTTCGGTGCGCGATGAGAGTGGGCGGGTCCGCTACCGGGTGGTCACCACGCAAAATATCAGTGAGCGCAAACAGGTTGAGCGTTGGTTGGCGACTGAGGCCACTATCAGTCGAATTCTCGCCGAAGTTGATTCACTGACCGAAGCTGCCCAAAAGATCATCCAAACCCTGTGTGAAGCAGAAGGGTGGGAGGTGGGGGTGATTTGGGAAGTGGGTGCCCACGTTCGTCTGTTGCGTTGTGTGGATGGTTGGTCAGTTCCTGATCCTGAGGTTGAAGCACTGGTGGTGCAGACTCGCAGTCTGATTCTGGGGCCGAATGGATGTTTACCAAGTCGGGTGTGGGTCAATCGGCTGCCAGTGCGCATCGAGTCTATTTCTGAAGAAAACTGTGGTTGTCAACGCGCACCACAGGCACTCAATGCGGGGTTAAAGAGTGCTTTGGCTTTCCCGATTGTGTATCAAGGAGACGTAATCGGAGTGATGGATTTCATGAGTCGAGGTCTGATTCCTCATAGTCCACCAATGATGGCGGAATTGACCATTTTGGGAAGTCAGATCGGTCAGTTTATGGCCCGCAAGCGTACCCAGGAACACATGCAACGTTTTATTTCGGCCAGCCCGGTGGTTATTTTTGCTCTTGCTGTGGATGGTACAACCTTCAAACCGATTTGGACCAGCGATACAATTTTTGAAATGACCGGCTATGACGCCCAAGAAGCGATTGAAATTGGTTGGTGGGAAAGTCATCTCCATCCTGAGG
>DAOQNB010000913.1:0-1491 GCA_035335845.1 Acidobacteriota bacterium
TGACCGAAGGCGAAATGACATCGCAGCCGATCTTGCCGTCATTTCTCTATTTTCTAAATGAAATCGAAACCGCACGTGGCGGACTGACACTGCCGTGGCACGAAGACGCGGTGGCGGTGGTTGGCCTTTATGCCCGCGAGCAGGGGGCGCTTGTTCCTGGTAGACAGGTGGCTTCGGCCAAATCCTGGCTGTGTAACAGTTCGGTGGATCGAACCGCCGCTATTTTGCCCTGGGATTCAGACCAGCCAGAATGGAAATGCTCGCCGGTGGATGCCACCACCGGGTACCTGCTCCACTTGTGTGATGCCTGGAACTATACCTTTTCCAAAAACGGGGAAGACGAGGCGGCTGCCTTTGAAAACCAGGAAATCGTGATCACGGTTCCAGCTTCGTTTGACGAAGAAGCCCGCGAGTTGACCTGTCAGGCGGCGGCAAACGCCGGCATCAAACACCTGACCTTGATTGAAGAGCCGCTGGCCGCGTTTTATGCCTGGATGGTGGCCAACAACAGTCGGCTCAAGAAAATTCTCACCCATGGCGAGCTGATTTTGATTTGTGACGTTGGTGGCGGGACGACCGATTTCAGTCTGATAAGAGTGTTAATTGAAGATGGTGAGATTCAATTTGTTCGGACCGCGATTGGTGAACATCTCTTGCTTGGCGGAGACAATCTCGATCTGGCACTTTCCCATCTGGTCGAAGCCCGGCTTGGCAATCCAAAACTGACCCTCAAACAACGCAAAGCTCTGCAGCGCCAGTGTTGTCAGGCCAAAGAACAACTGCTGGCACATCCGTCGCTTGAAAAAGTGACGATTCGCATTTTAGGCAGTGGCTCGTCATTGATTGGCGGGGCGATGACCACTGACGTGACGGCTGCGGACGTCACCGGGTTGTTGCTGGACGGCTATTTGCCAAAGGTTGCCCCAACTGATGTACCCAAACGAGATCGGAGGGTCGCACTCAGGGAAATGGGGTTGCCGTACGCCAGCGACCCGGCCATCACCAAACATCTGGCCGAATTCCTCACCCAGGCGGTGGATGCTGATACATTTGAATCAAATGAGCGCGAGCCTTCAGCCCCTCCTTCGACAATCCGCATGGCCTGTCCAGATGCAATTTTGTTCAACGGTGGTTTTTTTGAGACCGAAATTGCCCAGCAGGCCATTGTTGATGTGCTGACCCACTGGTTTACACCTGATCGCCCGGAATACAAACCAAAAGTTCTGGCCAATACCGATCTGGCCGGCGCCGTTTCAGTTGGTGCGGCCTATTATGCCCATGTTCGGCGGGAAGGGGGGCTGCGTATCAGCGGCGGTAGCGGGCGGGTGTATTACCTGGGTGTGCACACCAAAACAAAGCCAGAACCTGGTCAGATTCCAGCCGTTTGTGTCCTCCCGCGAGGTACTGAGGAGGGAACGAGTCTTGAAGTTTCCAACCTGGAGTTCAAAGTTCTGGCCAATCGCCCGGTGACGTTTACTTTGTATAGTTCGA
>DAOQNB010000913.1:1591-2955 GCA_035335845.1 Acidobacteriota bacterium
CTGGAGTTCAAAGTTCTGGCCAATCGCCCGGTGACGTTTACTTTGTATAGTTCGACGGCTCGCCACGACCAGCACGGCAGCCTTGTCACACTGGACGAAGCCGATATTCATTGCCATGCGCCGCTGGTCACGGTGCTGAGTTTTGGGAAACGCTCGCAGCAAGCCGAATTAAAAGTCAAACTCCTGGCCAAATATACTGAACTTGGAACGCTGGAACTCTGGTGCGAATCACTCTCAACCGAGCACCGCTGGAAGCTTCAATTTCAATTGCGTGCGACTGATAACAACACCGAAGAATCTGAAGAAACACAAACAGTCATTTCCGATGAAGCCATTGAGCAGGCAATTCAACTCCTGAAAATAATCTTTGATACCTCACACACTCAAAAAACTGACGAACAACTCACACCTGAAAACCTGATCGGAAAACTTGAAGGCGTGCTTGGTTACGGCAAAGATGCCTGGCCCGTCCCAGTCATCCGCAAACTGTGCGATGCCCTCCACGAACTGGCTGAAGGCCGGAAAAAACGTGCCAGTTACGAATTGCGCTGGTTGAACCTGTATGGATTTTGCCTTCGCCCTGGTTTTGGCGCCGTCCTTGATGACTGGCGAATCAAACAGGCACGCAAGATTTTTCTGTCAGGATTGACCTTCGGAAACGACATCCAGTGCCAGGTCGAATGGTTTGTCTTTTTAGCCCGGATTGCCGGCGGTTTGGCCCAGGGTCAGCAACTGGATGTGTATCAGCGATGTATGCCGATCCTTGGCGTAGGCGGGAAAAAACTCAAAAAGCGGCTTCACCCACAAGTTGAACGCGATGGCTGGCGACTGCTGGCGAATTTGGAACACCTGGCACCCACCATCAAAACCCGACTCGGCAGTGAACTGATTGAAAAGATACAAGAAAAGCCATTGAACAAGAGCTTTTTATGGTCGCTTGGCCGGTTAGGAGCGCGCATTCCTTTGTATGGCCAGCTCAATAACGTCGTTTCGGCTCGTGTTGCTTCAGAATGGATTACCACCTTGCTCGAACTGCCTGAAAAATCGTGGGATACGGCCTCGGCCCTGTCACAACTCGGAGCGCGAACCGATGACCCGCTCCGTGACATTTCAGATGAGCTTCGCGAACGAATCATCCAGGCAATTCAACCAATTGAGCGCACCGGACCATTGATGGAAGCGTTGAAACAGTACCTGCCGCCGGAATCAGCCCAGAAAGTTCAGATGTTCGGCGAATCGCTTCCGATTGGGCTGCGGATGGAGGCTGAAACGATTTAGGGTTCAGGCTTTAGTGGGCGGTTTCAACAATCCCAAACTTACTTTGATCGCCTGATCTACCTGATCCAAGGTTTTTGGGGTAATTC
>DAOQNB010000914.1:0-2952 GCA_035335845.1 Acidobacteriota bacterium
GTGATTGAGTCAAAGCCTTCTTCAGCCAGCCAGTCATTGAGCACATCGAGGATTCGTGTGCGCAAAATCGGCGCTTTCATCACACCGCCATTAAACAAAATGTGGGTTGGACAGGCCATTCCGCTCTGGCTTCGACGAATTGTATTGTGTTCGGAAATGTTTTGCGTTTGTCGCGCCAGAAACCGGGCCAGATGTTTGGTAATCGCCGGATCCGCCGCGTACGGCAACCCAATTTCCTGAAAACCGACCCGTCGCTGCCGCGCTGGCATTTCATCGGAGGCAATGTGCGGGAAAAATCCGCCGACCAGAACCCGGTTGACGTCATCGCGGGTCAGGTCAGCAGTGATGGTGCCGCCAATCAGGCGTGATCCTTTTCCAAGCAACGTGACGGGTTGCTGTTCGCTGTGTTCATCGGCAAACAATCGTTCTTTCGCCACCCGGCACTGATACCAGAGGCCAAAAAGCTGGAAGGTGTCAATTTTATGGCCGGATTCTTCGAGCCGCTGCTGCATCAACCGGGCCAGCGCCAGATCCATGTTGTCGCCGCCGAGCAGTATGTGGTCACCAACCGCCACACGCTCCAGCGCCAGGTCGCCATCGTGCTCGGAAACAGAAATCAAACTGAAGTCAGTGGTCCCGCCTCCGATGTCGCACACCAGAATCAAATCACCAACTTTGACCTGCTTGCGCCAGGTTGCACTGTGGGTTCCAAGCCACGAATAAAACGCTGCCTGCGGCTCTTCAAGCAAAATCACCTGCTGCAGTCCAGCCTGATGAGCGGCACGGAGCGTCAGTTCACGGGCTTCTTCATCAAACGAGGCCGGTACTGTCAAAAAAACCGTCTGATGGCCCAGATCATATTCGGGATTTCCTTCGGCCACACGCGAATTCCAGACCGTCCGCAAATACCCCAGGTACTGGGCTGACGCCTCGACTGGCGAAATTTTTGGAATTTCATCCGGAGACTGCCAGGGCAGAATGGGTGAGGTGCGATTGACGCCCGAATACGAAAGCCATGATTTTGCTGAAGCCACCAACCGGGAGGGGTTTTCCGAACCACGTTTACGCGCCAGTTCACCGACTACATATTGGGGGGCTTCATCCCACGGCAGGGCGGTACTCCCTGGCGGAAAGTCCATTTCCCCTGGGATAAACAAAAATGACGGCAACACCGACTGGTCAGCCACTTCGCCTGGGTTGACAGTTTGCGGAACTGGAACCAGTTGAATTTGCTGATCTTCGACCGGCAATGATGTATCCAAAAACGACAGGACCGAATTGGTCGTGCCAAGATCAATACCAACAATAAACCGCGTATCCAAAACAATTTTCCTTTCTTTTTCGGACGGACGCTTTGGTCCATCCTATGGGTGGACACGTTGGTCCTTCCCTACGTCTCAATTTCCGCAGGAAAAACAACCGTACGGCTTTTTTCTTCAGGCAGCGGAGGCAGTTGAATACTGGCCACGCGCCAGCCACGATGGCGGAGCACCCCACTGACTGGCAGCTTTCCGACATTATTTCCCATCAGTTTGATACTGGCAGGGTCGGTGCCTTCAGCGACGTTTACGGTTTGTCCTTCGGCTTGCGGAATGACTGGTTCAAACTTTACATATCGTTCGAGTGATTTGCGACAACTCTGGTGAATATCCCGAACCGCGGCCCCAATCTGGGCATCGGTAAACGGAGAAATATCTTCGGTAAAGAAATCAACCAGGCGTCCATCACGTTGTAAAATGGCAAGCAGTTGAATCGCGCGATCACAGGATTCTTCAACTTTCACCACTGGTTTGGCAGGTTTTGGCGCCGGTGGCGGGAGTTGGGGTGGCGGCGGTGGCGGCGGAATGAGTTCGCGCACCACATCTTCCGGCAATTTCCCGCTGGTGAGCAGCGCCAGGAACGTTTTGATGGCAAATGAAAGACGTTGACCAAATCCAATCATAAGACCCTTTGTAAATGGTAAAAATCTGCAAGATGATCAAAAATAAATGCGTTAGCCTTTGTTTATCAAATTCTGGCCTGAAAACAAAAGGTTTCCTGGCATCAAAGCCGCTTATGCGCGTTCAGGAGAAATATGGAACACCTGCAAATCAAGAAAGAATTCCCTGCTCAGCGCTGTGAAATCTGCCATCAAGCAGACTGTTTTGATCCGATAGCAAATGTTTGTACCCGATGCCAGTCGGTTATGATCCTCCGCCCTCATCCAGACGCAGTTGAACCAGGGAATGAAAAACAGGACGTGAGCGAAACCCTGAAACGGGATGCTGAAGCCGTGGGGTTTCTTTCGGGAGTTGGATTTACAGTGATCCTGGCTGGTTCCTATCTGATTTTGCTTCAGGCAGGTGAAAATGTTGATCCCGATGGATGGAAATTTATTTCAGCCGTTGGTCGTTGGTTTTTTGTGTCGTGGGCAGTGGCGGTTGTGGGACAAATTTTTGGCCGTGAGCTGAGTTCCCGACTTCAATCACAATATCCTGATGCTGATTACGTCTGGATCAAACGGCGTGCTCAGAAAATGATTCTCTGGCTAACGGCAAGTCTTGTTTTGGGTTTATGGTTGCTGCTCGGCCAGATTTGTGGTTAATGTTAACCATTTGACGTTGAAGGAAATACACATCTCATGCCCCTTGAATTTTTTCCCATTCCCACTTCCCGCCTGATCCTGCGACGCTTTGTAGAAACCGACTGGCATACCTTTCTCACCTATCGCAATGACCCCGAGATTGCCCGCTATCAGGGCTGGTCCAATATTTCGGCTGAGACGGCACAAAATTTTGTCCGCGAGATGAACCTGGCTGAATTTGGCGTGGCTGGCCGCTGGTTTCAGATTGCCCTGGCACTGCCTGCAACTGACGAGTTAATTGGAGATATCGGCGTGCATTTTCAGGCAGATGACATCCATCAGGCGGAGATCGGGTACACGGTTTGCCGGGCGTACCAGGGACGCGGACT
>DAOQNB010000915.1:0-2949 GCA_035335845.1 Acidobacteriota bacterium
CTGTCAACTTCAACCATGACCTTCATATCCGGGCCAAGCAGCCGCACCACGACATCAATTCCCTTTTGGACAACGTCCAGCTTCAGAAAATCATTGGCCTTTAATCGGACCGGGTAGGTGTGTTTTTCGCCAGCTTTCATCTCACGCTCAAATGGCGGCTGAAAATCAAATGGCGAAGTGGGCGTCTGGACCTGGCCCAGGGTGCGGATGGTCGAGACCTCCAGAATCAGTAAACCAATGAATACACTACAGATACAGCGAACGATCCAGTCGGGCATAGAGAAAAATCTCCGGGTTGAAAGGCGGGGATCCTACCGAAAATTTCCAGGCATTTTAACCACGGAAAACACGGAAAACACGGAAAAAGATCAGAGGCTGAAATAAACTGGCGCGTTAGCCCGAGGTTTTCCCGGCTGAGGTACCGGCAAGGTAGCCGCTGGCCCAGGCCCATTGGAAATTAAAGCCGCCGATGCGACCGTCTACGTCGCAGATTTCTCCGCAGAGATAAAGCCCTTTGCACAGGCGAGATTCCATCGTGTGGAGGTGGAGTTCTGACAACGGGACGCCGCCGGCGGTGACTTCGGCAAAGTCAAAACCGCGATGACCGACATTTGACAGCGAAAGCTGGGTGAGGTTGCGGGCCAGCATTCGGCGCTGGTCACGAGTCAACTGGTGTCCGGCAAGAGCGGGGTCTACGGCGGAAAATTCGCAGAGCGCTTTGGCCAGACGTTCTGGCAGATGGTGACGCAGAAAGCCCAATACCGTGCCTTTTCCCGGGTTTTGGAGTTCCCGGTCAAGCTGCTCCAGGGTGTGTTCAGGCAGCCAGTTGATGACCAGACGGACGTCGGGATTGTCCATTCTGGCGTCCAGAAAGTACCGGCTGATGTCGAGCACCGACGGACCAGACAATCCAAAATGCGTGCACAGGGTTGAATCGGTAAACGAAGCGAGTTTTTTTCCAGTCGGGGAGTGAACTTCGAGCGTTGCCGGAACGGTCAATCCGCTTAATCCGCAAATAAAATGATCTTTGGGCAGCGTGAGTGGCACCAGCGCCGGAAAGATCCGTTCGGTCAGGCCATGGCCAAGTGCTGTGACGAGCTGGTATCCAAAACCATCGGAACCTGTTTTCGGAAGACTTTTCCCACCTGTGGCAATGATCACGGTGGGTGTTTCAATGGTTCCCCAATCACCGGAAACGCAAAACCCAGACTCAGTTTTTTGAATATCGGAAACTCTGCGCGGGAATTTGATGCGGACATTGACGGCGTTCGCCGCGTCAAGCAGCGCCTGCCAGACAGTTTGGGCGCTATCAGTAACGGGAAACAGCTTGCCGGTTTCTTCGCGTTTGAGTTCGACACCCAGTTTTCGGAAGAAATCTATCGTTTGCGCAACGTCAAAGCTGCGGAGCACCTTCTTGATAGCATTGCGCGACGATCCGGCGAAGGCCGATTCATCGGCATATTCCGCCGTCACATTGCAGCGTCCACCGCCGGAAATCAGGATTTTCAACCCTGGTTTTTTGGCTCCGTCCAGCAAAATGATCGAACGGTGCGGGTTGGTTCGTCCGGCCCAAATGGCGGCCATCAATCCGGCAGCACCGGCGCCGACGATGACCAGGTCAGCAGCCTGGGTTGTGTTTTTTGCGTCCATTTTTTTAGGGTTCAGGGTTCAGGGTTCAGGGTTCAGGTACAAAATTATCAGTTTGAAGTTATCACGAAATACACGGAGCACAGGAAAAAAACTACTTCAATAAAATTGGTTGACAGTCACCATTTAATTTATAACTCTCTTGTTTCTCCTGAACCCTGAACCTGGGCGGATGACAGGCTGACAAGGTGACAGGGGTTTTTTCATCCCTCATCCCTCATCCCTCATCCCTTCCGAAAACCCTGAACCCTGAACCCTGAACCCTAAAACTATGGTCTCCGATAACCGACTCAAAGCCCGCGAAAAAGCACAATCCCTTGCCAAAGAATCATTTACCAAAAATGACGCGACTGGCTGGTTTGAACAGGTTTACACGGCAGCCGCCGGCAACCCAGATCACATTCCCTGGGCCGATCTGAAAGTCAACCCGAGCTTTGCCACCTGGGCCGAAGGTGAAAACCTCTCTGGCGAAGGAAAACGAGCCCTTGTCATTGGGTGCGGTCTCGGAGACGATGCCGAAGCCATTGCGGCACTTGGGTTTGAGACAACGGCGTTTGATATTTCCGAAACGGCGATTGAGTGGTGTCAGCGTCGGTATCCGGATTCACCAGTTCAGTATCTGGTGGCAGATGCCCTGGCGCTACCAGATGAATGGAAGCACCAGTTTGACTTCGTTTTTGAAGCCTACACGCTGCAGGCGCTTCCGGTTGAAGTTCGGCCACAGGTCGTGGCACATCTCGCCCAAACGCTGGCACCAAATGGCAAACTGCTTCTGATTGCCCGTGGACGTGACCCCGAAGACGACCCCGGCAGCCTGCCCTGGCCGCTGGTGAAATCAGAACTTGATGATTTCATCCGCGCTGGCCTGACCGAAGTTTCATTTGAAGACTTTTGGGATCAGGAAGATCCACCCAAACGCCGGTTTCGCGTTCTGTTCTCGCGGCTCGATTAAACACTCAATCTAAAAGTTCTAAATCAGCGTTTTCGATGCCTTCGCGCAGGAAATCTTCATCTTCGAGGGCATGTTCGAGCAGGCTGCCAAGCTGTTCCAGGGCTTTCTGGCTTCGGCTCACAGCGGCAAACATTGAGCCTTCCGGATCAAAGTCAATGGTGTCAATGAGTTCAGGAGCATGGAGCCGGATCAGGGCATCCAGGACGGCATGCCAGGCATAGCCTCCGCCTTCCATGTCATATTCGTTAAAGATGGCTTCACTCTGGTCAAACTCGGAGAAGATCAGACTGAATTTGTCTGCATCGTGTTCAATGATTTGGTAAATGGCCATGGTATCAGGTGTTCCTCAG
>DAOQNB010000916.1:0-2948 GCA_035335845.1 Acidobacteriota bacterium
TGTCACGTGAAATGTAAATTGCCAACCAGAGGCGTTCGGCGTGAAAGCAGAATAATTAAATCTTGAATTTAGCGGGAAACTATATGACCTGAACTGGCTAGGACCATTTAAAATATTTATTTACAATATTTTAGACCGTTGTGAACGCGTTCACAAATATCGAAATAAAAACAGGAGATGATGGGCTCAGGGTAGCTGCTGGAATGACGAATAAAACCAGCTCTTCAGCCCAACTTCTTCAGCTTCAAGCCCCAAGCCCGATGTCCTTCAGCCCGAGCTTTTGTCCATCACCATCCGCCCCCAAGCGCTTTATAGAGTCGGACAGCGGATTCAACCGTGCTTGTTTCACTCTGGGCAAGTTCATCTTCCGCCGTATACTGGGTTTGTTGAGCCGCCAGCACCGAAAGAAAATCAGAGAGACCACGCACATACAACTCGTTGGCAAATTCGGCAGCTTGCTGACTTGATTGAACCGCCGCCACCAGTTTCTGTCGCCGGGCTTCTTCGTGAGCATAGGCCACCAGGGCGTTTTCAGTTTCCTCCAGCGCGATCAACAGGGTTTGCTGATACTGAAGGGCACATTGTTCGAGACGGGCGTCTTGAATTTCGATATTGGATTTGATTCGTCCTCCGGTAAAAATCGGCAATCGGATGCCAGGACCAATCGCAAAGAAATTCCCGGCGCCAAGCGTAAACCCACTGACCGACGTGGCTTGACGGCCAAAGGAGCCAGTCAATGAAAATTTTGGAAAGCGTTCGGCCTGGGCCACCTGAAGTCTGGCGGTGGCTGCCACAATTTCAGCTTCTGCCCGCCGAATATCTGGGCGCCGCCGTAGCAAATCGGCTGGCATTCCAACTGGCACTGAAGGTGGTCTCGACGGCACAGGCTCAACTGGGGTGAGTTCGGCGATGAGTGCCCCTGGAGTTTGACCAGTCAGTACCCCCAACCGGTGAATGGCCTGTGCCATGGTAGCCTCCAATTGTGGCAGGACCGCTTCGGTGGTCGCCAGTTGAGCTTCAGCTCGCGAAACATCGAGTTCCGTCGCCAGACCAGCCTGTGAACGAACTTTCGTCAAATGAACAGTTTCCTGTTGAACGGCAATGTTTTTCTGAACCACAGCCACCCGACGCTGAAGACCACGCAACTCAACATAGGTTCGGGCCAGTTCGCCTAAAAGCGACACGAGCACATCGCGCTGGCTTTCAATCGCCACGTTGACGTCCGCCTGGGCCGCGTTGACTGAATTCCGAACACCCCCAAAGACATCAATTTCCCAGGTTGCATCAAACCCAATCTGAAAATTGTTGGTTTCAAACGGCGTCACCAGTGTTCCGCCACCAGATGAACCAACTCGTGTCACTCCCTGGGCAAAACCTCCGCGAATCCGCTGGAACGAATCAGTTTGATTGATGGCTGGATACCGGGCGGCGGCGGTGACACCACGGGCACCACGGGCTTCGCGAATCCGTGCCGCTGCCAGTTTGAGGTCAAAATTTGAAGTGAGCGCTCGTTCAACCAGCGAGTCCAGGGTTGGATCCTGAAAAGTCTTCCACCAGGTCTTCAACTCGGCGGTCTCAGGGGGCGTTTGAGGTGAAGCCGCACTCCACTGAGCGGGAGGTTCAACTTCGATTCTGACCCGTTTGGGTGGAATCGCACAGCCGCCACCTAAAATTGCAATTGCCAGAAGCGTTGCCAGTTTACGATTCATAAAATGCCTCTTTGAGGATTCTGGGCTTGGAAAAAACAAAAGGGACCAAAAGAAACCCATTTCGAAGAACCCGGAACCCGGAACCCTATTCTGTTTTTTGCCCGGTGCTTCCATCAATAAACACATCCATTTGCTGACCGACAAAGATCGGAGCAGACTGGTCAACCACTCGATAAACGACCTGCAACACCCGTGTATCAACCCGTTCGGTGCTATCGCCTGTGAGTGATTTCTTTGGAATCACAAACGGCTCGAATCGAACAAATTCAAGTGGAATCTGACGGTCGGTTTTGCCACGCAGGTAAGCATACGCCTGGGCCCCAGCCTTTACTTTCGCCGCATCATTTTCATCCACATCGGTGCGGATGTGCAGCGTTCCGACATCGCCCACGACCATCAACGGTTTCGGGAGCTGACCACTCTGGGCGTATTCGCCAGGACGAACATTACATTGCAGAATGCGCCCATCGGTCAGGGCCTGAACCGTTAACCGGCTGATATCAGTCTGGATTCGTTTGACCTGAGCCTCAGCTTGCTGGACTTCAGAACGGGCCACTTCCAAATCTGGCTTCCAGGATCCGGATTTAAGCAACGCCAGTTTGGTTTGTTCCTGTTCCAATCGAGCCTGGGCTGCCTGAACCGCAAATCGCCGCCGCTGTAAATCTTCGTCGCGAATCGCCCGTTTGTCGGTCACGCTTTCAATCAACTGAAGCTGGATTTTGGCATCTCCGAGCGCAGATTCCGCTTCGCGGACGCGGGCCTCAGCCGGTGGGATTTCTTCCGGGCGCGGAGATTCTTCCAACCGCTTCAACTTTTGCCGGGCGACATCAAGCGCCGCTTTCCGAACCATCAATTCGGCCTGTAAATCCCGATCATCAAGGGAAAACAACGGCGCCCCGGCTTTGACAAAATCCCCAACTTTCACCGCGACTCGTGTGACCAGCCCTGAAACCGGCGTGCTGATCGAGATATTTTCTGAACTGGCTTCAACCAGCCCAACCCCCGCCACCGAAACAGCAAAACTGGTCCTGGGCGGCTCGGCTGGTGGAGGAAGTGAAACACGTTTGGGCCGGGAATTGACCACTGAAACCGTGGCATAAATCAATGCAATTAAAGCAATAACAGGCAACGTTTTTTTCATAGATCCTCGTGAGGTGGGTTCCGGGTTCCGGGTTCCGGGTTCCGGGTTCCGGGTTCCGGGTTCCGGGTTCCGGGTTCCGGGTTTTCGAATTTATGTCC
>DAOQNB010000917.1:0-2939 GCA_035335845.1 Acidobacteriota bacterium
CATTCAAAAGGCCACGCACTCATATGTCATCAGTTGCAGGGGCTTCGCCGTGTGAGCCGCTTTTCCCCATACCTTTTCTCCTGGTGTTCCCACCCCGAAGGTCCCGCAACTGAGGCTGAACTCTAATCCAAGTGGAGAGACTCTATGTATCTTGATGATTTTAAGCGGCAGCTTCCCGATAGTGATCCGCAAGAGACGCAAGAATGGCTTGACGCGCTTGAGCAGATTACTGTGACGCAGGGTAAAGAACGTGCCCAGTTTCTGCTGCGCAAGCTTCTGAAAAAGGCGCGAATGATGGATCTGGGCGGACCGATTCCGGTCCAGACGCCCTATATCAACACCATTTCACCGGAACAGGAACCTCCGTTTCCGGGTGATGAACAAATGGAGTTGCGCATTCGCCGGATGATTCGGTGGAACGCGGTGGCCATGGTGGTTCGCGCCAACAACCTCAATCCGGGGATTGGCGGACACCTTTCGACCTATGCTTCATCGGCCAGTCTGTATGAAGTGGGATTCAATCACTTTTTCCGAGGCAAAGATGATGGTCAATCCGGTGATCAGGTGTTTTATCAAGGACACGCGGCACCGGGTATCTATGCTCGGGCCTTTCTTGAAGGCCGGTTGTCAGAGAGCCAGCTTGAGCATTTCCGCCGCGAAGCGATTCCCGGCACCGGGCTTTCTTCCTATCCACACCCACGCCTGATGCCTGAATTCTGGGAATTCCCAACCGTTTCGATGGGCATCGGTCCACTCACGGCCATTTATCAAGCCCGGTTCAACCGCTATCTGCATGCCCGGGGACTCAAAGATACCTCCCAGAGCAAAGTGTGGGCCTTTTTGGGTGATGGTGAAATGGATGAGCCCGAATCAACTGGCGCCCTGTCAGTGGCTGGGCGTGAAAAACTCGACAACCTGATCTTTGTCGTCAACTGTAACCTGCAGCGCCTGGATGGACCGGTTCGTGGCAATGGCAAGGTCATTCAGGAATTTGAATCCATCTTCCGCGGCGCTGGATGGAACGTCATCAAGGTGATCTGGTCACGCGATTGGGATCCGATCTGGGCTCAGGATGTGGACGGTCTCTTTCTGTCACGCGTGAATTCAATGCTTGACGGCGAATTCCAGAAAATCTCTGTTGAATCCGGAGCTTACATCCGACGCCATCTGTTCGGCATGGATGAACGCTTACTCAAACTGGTCGAGCACCTGTCGGACGATCAACTTGAAAAACTGCGCCGTGGCGGCCACGACTACAACAAACTTTTTGCGGCCTATCGCGCTGCCGTCAACCATAAAGGCCAGCCTACGGTCATTCTGGCTAAAACCATCAAGGGCTGGACGCTCGGTGAAGGACTTGAAGGTCGAAATGCCACCCACCAGATTAAGAAGATGAATGAAAAGGAATTGCAGATTTTCCGTGACTTGCTTGATCTGCCGATTCCAGATGCCAAATTGAAAGACGCGCCGTTCTACCATCCGGGACCGAAGAGCCCGGAAGTTCAGTATCTGCTTGACCGCCGACAGCAACTGGGTGGGTGTGTCCCGAAACGAGTGGTCAGATCCAAACCACTGAATCTGCCCAAGAAGACTGAGTACACCGAGTTTCTTCAAAAAGTGGATCAGGAAGTTTCCACCACCATGACGTTTGTGCGGTTGCTGCGCAAATTGATTGATGATCCGGAAATCGGCAAACGGGTGGTACTCATCATTCCTGACGAAGCCCGCACCTTTGGCATGGACTTTTTATTCAAGAAGATCGGCATTTATGCGCCGTTTGGACAGCTTTATGATCCGGTTGATTCCAACCTGCTCTTCAGCTATCGCGAATTAAAAGACGGCCAGATTCTCGAAGAAGGCATCACCGAAGCTGGTTCGATGGCATCATTTACCGCTGCCGGGACCTGCTACTCAACCCACGGCGAAAATCTGATTCCGTTTTATATGTACTACTCGATGTTTGGCTTCCAGCGAACCGGCGACCAGGCGTGGGCGTTTGCCGATGCCCGTGGACGCGGATTCCTCATCGGTGGAACATCAGGCCGAACCACACTCAATGGCGAAGGCTTGCAACACGAAGACGGCCACAGCCACATTCAGGCGTCGGTTATTCCGAACATTCTTTCCTATGATCCTGGGTTTCACTTTGAGATCGCAGTGATTGTCCGTGAAGGGCTGCGACGGATGATGGAAGCACAGGAAGATGTCTTCTATTACATCACCGTTCACAATGAAAACTATGCCATGCCGGCCATGCCGGATCGCGAAGGCGTCGAGGAAGGCATTATTAAAGGATTGTATCTGTTCCGCCCAAGCCCGGTTGAACGTACGCATCGAGTTCAACTGCTGGGAAGCAGTTCGATTATGATGCAGGTCCTGCGAGCGCAAGAGATTCTGGCGGAAAAATATGACGTCGCGGCAGATGTCTGGTCAGCCACGAGTTATCAACAATTGCGATTGGAAGCACTTGAGGTTGATCGGTGGAATCTGCACCATCCCGAATCTCCGAAACGCAAACCCTATGTCACCCAATTGCTCGAAAAAGCACCTGGTCCAATCGTCGCCGCCAGCGATTTTGTCAAAGCCTGGCCGGATATGATTGCCCCATGGGTGCCGCAAGGATTTTCGGTGTTGGGAACTGATGGTTTTGGAATGAGCGATACCCGCGAAGTTCTGCGTCGTCACTTTGAAGTTGATGCCGAATCAATCGCCGCATATGCGCTCTATCAACTGGTTCGTCAGGGCAGCATCCCCGCCAGTGTCCTGGCCCAGGCCAAAAACGACCTTGGCATTACCGAAACAGACGAAAAAGGCATCGGCCACGGTGCCGACTAGAAATTTGTCAGTACCGTCTGCGTGAGCGGGTGGGTTTGGTCAGTACCGCCTGCGTGAGCGGGTGGGTTTGGTCAGTACCGCCTGCGTGAGCGGGTGGGTTTGGT
>DAOQNB010000918.1:0-2933 GCA_035335845.1 Acidobacteriota bacterium
AATTACCAATCTGGCCACCCCTTCCGCTGATTCTGATGCTGCCACCAAAGCGTATGCCGATTCAATCGCGTCCGGGCTTTCCTACAAAGATCCAGTGCGAGCAGCGACAACCGCCAATATCACACTCTCGGGCGAGCAAACCGTTGACGGTGTAGCTGTCGTTGCTGGTGACCGGGTGCTGGTCAAAGACCAATCCACTGGATCGCAGAATGGAATTTACGTTTGTGCCTCTGGTGGCTGGACGCGATCTACGGATTTCGATACTTCGGCTGAAGCTAAGCCAGGAAGTGCAATCTGGGTCAACGAGGGAACAACCAATGGTGACACTGGATGGGTACTGACCACCAATGCCTCGATTACTCTCGGGACCACGGCGTTGACCTTTACTCAGTATACAGGAGCTGGGGGAATTACCGCAGGGGCGGGGCTCAGCAAAACCGGTAGCACCTTTGATGTCAACGTTGGGACAACCACCGAAATTGTCAGCGATGCGGTTGAAGTCAAAGCCCCATACAAAACCCGGTCCAGCACCCACACCATCGGTGACGGATCCACCAACCCCATTGATATTACCCATAGTTTTGGAACCCGGCATGTCAAGGCCAATGTGTTCAAAAATTCAGGCAATTATGACGAGGTCGGTGTTGATTGCCAGCACCCTGACATCAATACCGTGCGCCTGGTGTTCGGTGTGACTCCCACATCCAACCAATACATCGTGTTGCTGACCGCAATTGGCTAAGTTTGGCTAAGTATGGCATTTGATTTTCTTAACGGGGTCTATGACAAAGGTCGCCAGGTGCTGTGCCGGGTACTGGCGGCGGGGAGTCTGATTTCATCCGCCCGAACCGGCGTTAATTTTGTGGCTGGAGATGGGGTTGAAATTACATCGGCTGACGATTCCGGAAATGATCGGGTCAACTTGACCTTTAAAACCAGCACCACAATTCCGTCGGCACATGTCTACCGGACCTCAAACCAGAATATCACCACCGGAACCGACACAGTGTTGCTTTTCACTTCGGAACGGTGGGACACGGCCAGCCTTCATAGCACGGTAACCAACACGAGCCGCCTCACCGCGCCAATTGCGGGCAAGTACCTGGTGAGTGCTCAAATCGAATGGACCAGCAATGGGACGGGGATCCGGGAAATGCGACTGCTTCTGAACGGAACAACCATTGTCGCCCAGGATATCCGCACCGGAGTCAGTTCCAGCAGCAGCAACCTCCATATGAGTCTCACCACGATGGTTCAGCTTTCAGCCAATGATTATCTGGAGGTGCAGGTGAAACACGACCGGGGCACGGGGTTGAATGTTTTGGCCAGTTCCGACTATTCACCCAATTTTATGATGCACTGGCTGATGCCATAGTGAGGAACTAATGATCTTCGGAGACCAAACATCCCAAACTGTCGAGACCACCCGCTTTCAACTGGTCGAAAGCGACTACCTGACGCTCGAATCTTTGTCGTTTCAGGTTCAGGGCACTGACCCGAACGCCACCCAAATTCGGCTGGTGGTCGCTTACGGGCAAAAGATCGGCACGGTTGAGGTGGGTGGAGTTCAGAAAAACCTGTTTGAGAAATGGGAGTCACAGGTTGCGTTGGGTGCATCGTTTGGATGGATGGCCGCCGAACTGACCAAAGCAGTGGCTGCCGAAAAGATTCCTGAAGCGACCGCCAACCAGCTCCTGGTAAACCTTTCGCAGGCGCACGAATCGCTCGTGACACTCGCTGAGCAATTGATTGAAGTTTTGAGCACCGCTGGTGCTGTTTCCATCCCGCCAGTTGTGGCGCGGGTCATTCCGAAAACTGGTGAATAACTGTGACGATCATCAATCCACAGGGATCGCTCCTGTTTGAATCCCCAGTCACTGCCAGCGCGCTTGCCGGCCTGAAGCGGACGTGTATGGTTGTTAAGGCCAGTTGGTGGATTGATACCCCTGTTCCCTTTCTCGCCTCCAACATTGACACCGCCACCGGACGGCCAACGGCTGGATCTCTTTTTTCCCTCTCCAAAGGCCCGGCCAGATTCAGCTACAAACAGGAACAAGCCGAGTACCAGGCACAGGGCGATTTGTACCCACGAGAAATCAAAGTCGTCAAAGAAACCTTTACCATTGGGACCAACTTCATCACGCTGGTGGATGCCGAGGGCGCCGCCGTTTTGGCTGCAGCCAGTGGCAATCGAATCCTGAGCGGTGTCATTGGTGGAGTCTCTGGCGGAGCCTACAACCGCCGATCCATCACCATGATTGGTCGCAACCTCAACCCGAAAGCAGCCGGCGAGAAACTGGTGATTGCCTCGATCTACGCTTTTGCCTGTGATGGGTTTGACTTCGAAATGGTCAAGAAGGAACTGAGCAAGATGGCCCTGACCTTCAAGGCCACCAAGAACGCCGGGATTTCCGAGAGCTACGGCGTCGGGAGGTTTTTTACAGTATGAGTAACCAGGATCTGCTTGAACTGACAACCCTTAAAAAAGTGGTACTCGTGCTCAGACGGCCTGAGTTGCTTGATCTGACGTGTGCCGGGCTGTTCCACCACGCTCTAGCCATCGCCTTCGGAGACACTGAAGCGAGTGACCCAACCTTCCCAGGCGTCAGCGAAGAAGAACGGTTGTGGCAGGCCCTCGTGGAAGAAGGCCAGGAAGGCGACATTGGCGAGGAGCTGCGGTTGCTCACCTCCATGATCCTGGTTGAAGCCCGAACCCCTGCCGGAACCTCACTCGACAAAGCCGACCATCCTACCCTGATCACTGGCCTCGATACCGCTGATCTGAACGCAATTTACAATTGGGCAATGACCGGCCTCGATAGCCGATTTAAATTCTTTGCGGCTCACCAAAGCGCAAAAATCCTGGTGGCCACGGCCAAACACTTCAACCAGTGGCCGTCTGATCTGTTGTCCCAACCCGCCGAACTGGCCCT
>DAOQNB010000919.1:0-2926 GCA_035335845.1 Acidobacteriota bacterium
TTGATTCGGCTGGCACGGGCTTTTCCAATTACACACAGTGTCTATCGTCGGCAGTTTGGACGCTTTACCTACTATGACTCCACCATGGATGAGATCCTGAATTTGCTGGAAATCGCCGGGAAAGACCAGCCTGAAGCCGCTGTCATGCTGCGCGGTGAACCTGGGGTTGGGAAGACCGATTTAGCCTATGCGCTCCATCTGGCTGGCCCCACCCGGAGTGGAAAATTTGTGGTTTACGATGCGGCGACTGCGGTTGATAAATCTTTTATGGTGGCCGAGTTATTCGGTACGGTCAAAGGTGCTTTTACCGACGCCCAACCGCGCATTGGGAAAATTGAGGAAGCTGGAAATGGAACGCTCTTTATTGATGAAATTGGGGAGTTGACGCCTCAGTGTCAGGCCTTGTTGCTGCGTGTTTTGCAAAATCGTCAGTACCAGCGAATGGGCACCAATGAGTATCGGCCCGTCACCTGCCGGATTATTCTGGCAACCAACCAGCCAATTGAAGAATGGTGCAAGCAAAGCGTGCGCTCAGATGCGCAGCCGTTATTTCGCTCTGATTTGCCATCCCGATTCCGGTACTGGATTCACATCAAGCCGCTGCATGAAATTCCGGACCAGATTGTCCCGACGGCGCTTTCGTTTCTGCGCGAGCAAGGTGAGTTTTCATTGTCACCCGAAGCCGAAATCTTCCTTCGATCCATGCGCTGGATTGGGAATTACCGCAGCTTACAAAATACAGTCGGCCTGTCAGTCAATCTGGCGAAATCATTTGGTGTGTCGGTGATTACGCCAGAGATCATCCACCGGGCAATTGGTCATCACCCGCTTTTATTTGCACCGGTGACCAGTTCGGTCGAGCCGCCTCAGACTGCCCTGGCTCTGGCTGCTTCGGCGACGGTGACAACTCTGCCGCCAGATCAGATGATGTCAAATACGGGCTTTCCCTTTGCACCCGAGTATCGAACCACGGTTGGCGGGGCGAGCGGCGCCAAAATGCCGCCGTCTGGTGCCCTACCTGCCCAATCATTGCCCTATCGTTCAGCGCCGAGTGCGCAACCGCTGGTTCAGCCTGGCGGTCAACCCGTTGCCTACGGGTACCTTCCTCCCGCTGCCAACCCGGTGTCACCAGTTGAACCTGCTCGGGTACATCCTTCAAATGGCGCCACTGCCCCGATCCAGACTGGAAGTGATGAAGCGATCAAGCAGCAGTTTATTCGATTGTTTAAAGAAGTATTTGATGAGTTTGATTATAACCGTCGAAAATACTTTGAGTTTTCAATCCTGAGTAACATTTCGCAGATTATCCATCAGGAGCGATTTCCCCGAGCCAAAACATTTTCAGTGATTTATAACGGGTTGATGAGCAGCCCGTATGTGCAGGACACCATTCGCCGTCAGAAGATTGAAGAATTGGGGCAGTTGTTCCGGATGATCAACCCTAAATGGCCTTCAGAATGATCATCTGGCTCAAAATAGCAAGAAACACCATGCGGATGGCAATAATCTCCAAGACGTGTGTCTGGTGAGGACGCTACTGTGTCCAGGCTTTGAGAATCAACATTCAGGTCAATGGAATAAAGCACTGGTTTACAGCCTGGCCGATTGGCTTCCTGAATGTTGGTTCGCAAAACCAGGTCCCAGGTAGTAACCAATCAATTGGGTCCTGGGTCAGGGCAGGTTTGACGCCACAAAGAAAGAGGGTGCCTCGCCTGGGCGATGGGCAAACCAGACCAGTGATGTTCCATCCGGGTCAGCAAAACAGGTGGAAAGAGCGCGATAGTTTTCAGTCGGAAGATTGAGGGGTTGGCTGATTCGCTCACCAGTCACATCAATGTGTTGCATCAACACCACCGCACTTTTGGTCGAGGTCTCAAGCCAGACGAGCTTAAAGTCCGTCGTCGTTTCTCGAAGATCGAATTCAGGGATATTGATGGTGGAAACCACCAGCGTTTTGACCCCTGACAGTTCTCCGGTGCGTGTAAGCCGGGCAAATTTGATTTCTGAACCATCTGGCTTCCCATGTTCGATCCAAAACAGGTCAAACTCATTGGACCGGGAAACAATTTTCAAGTTCACTGGCTCGGCCTGGTCGGAGGTCGGTAGCACAATATGTTGGGGAGGCGTTGGTCCTGCCGCATTGAGCTGCCACAATTGCACGTGAACCCGTTGGTCTTGGGTAAAATAGGCCAGTGCCATCTGGTTTTTGTCGCCAGCCAGCACCGGATTCCGGAGTTTGTTTCCGTTGAGAGAAAGCGCCACTTCTTTTGGTGATTTGGTCAACAGTCGCCCATCTGATCCAAGTTCAACCATTTCAATTTTAGGACTACTGATGTCTGGAACGGTCCAGGCGGCCAGATAGCGGTCTCCAATCCACACCACGGCTGGCTGAACGCCGCGCTGGGTGAGCTTGCGGCTCTCCACGTCGTGCTCGACCACGGTGACCTTCAGGCTCTGGCCGACGCGGAAGGCTTCGGCGGGCACCTTGATGGGCTCTTCGGTGAGCTTGGAGAGGGGCACGAATCCTTCGATGCCTTCTTCCAGCTCGAGCACCACGCCGCGGTCCAGGAGGCGCACGATGGGTGCCTCGACCTGCTTGCCGAGCGGGTACTTGTTGGGGACGACCTTCCAGGGGTCTTCGCCCATGGCCTTGAGGGACAGGGAGATGCGACGCTTCTCCTTGTCGACCGACAGGACCATGCAGGTGACGGTGTCGCCCTTCTGCAGGACCTCGGAAGGATGGTTGACCTTCTTGGTCCAGCTCATGTCGGAGACGTGGATCAGGCCGTCGATGCCTTCCTTGATTTCCACGAACGCGCCGAACGGAGCCAGATTGCGGACCTGACCGGTGATGACCGTGTTCAGGGGCAGATCGGCTTCGATGGTGCTCCACGGATCGGGCTCGATCTGCTTGATGCCCAAGCTG
>DAOQNB010000920.1:0-2925 GCA_035335845.1 Acidobacteriota bacterium
GTGACGAACGAACTTATGAATACACGGTTGCAATTCGGGCAGTGGAGAGTCAGGATGGTATGACGGCAGATTGGGTCCGACTACCCTATGATGTGCTGCACCGGATTTCCAGCCGGATTGTCTCTGAAGTTCGCGGTATCAATCGAGTTGTGTACGATATCTCCTCAAAACCGCCAGCCACGATTGAGTGGGAATAATTTTTGGAGTGCGCCGACTTGTCGGCGCTTTTACCCATTTTTTATGCACACACTGAAGTCTGTTTTCCATCTTGAGTACACTCGTTTCCTGGTCCTGCCCACTCTGGTCATTCTGGCACTCTGTCATTCTGTCACTTCGTCACAGGTGTGTCTGGCTGAAACCTGGAAGCCGCTTGGGATTGCCAGCAGCAGCGTTGAAAACCTCAGTGTGTACCATGGCGAATTGATTGCCATTGGTGGATTTAGCTCAATTGATGGAACACGGGTCAACCGGATTGCCCGCTATGACGGCACCCGCTGGAACTCGATGGCTGGCGGAATTGATGGTCCCGCCGAAGCGCTGGCCGTGTATCAGGGTGATTTGTATGCCGGAGGCGTTTTTTTGCGGGCTGGCGATCAAAATGTGTTTTATATCGCCCGCTGGAATGGCTCGACCTGGTCAGCCGTGGCCGAAGGCACCAACAGTGCGGTGCGAACGTTGATTTCATACACGCCACCGGGTGGGCCTCCGGTGTTGATTGCCGGAGGCGAGTTTTCGCGGGCTGGTTCGGTTGATGTCAAATTCATTGCCCAATGGAATAATTCATTCTGGCGCCCGCTGGGTACCGGGCTGGATGGAAAAGTGTTTGCGCTCGGAGTCTTTCGCGGCGAGTTGATTGCCGCCGGGAAATTTACCGTGGCCGGCGGTGTGGCGGCGTCAAATATTGCCCGCTGGAATGGCAGCGTCTGGTCTCCGTTAGGCAATGGCCTGGATGATGCAGTCTATGGGGTGACGGAATACAACGGCGAACTCTATGCCACGGGCGATTTTCAAACCGCAGGCAACAGCCCGGCCCGTTCTATTGCCCGGTGGAACGGCCAGCGCTGGTCACCAGTCGGTGCCGGGTTGACTGACAAAGGCCGATGTTTGACCGTGTTTGATGGAAAGCTTGTTTGTGGCGGGAATTTTCGGGGCATCGGCGATCAGTACTTCCGACGAGTCGCCGCCTGGGACGGGGAAACCTGGACGCCGCTTGGACGTGGATTGAACAACTGGGTTGAAGGCTTAACGGTCTGGAATAACCAGCTTGTGGCTGGTGGCTGGTTTAACCAGTCACGCGAAGGCGGCCCGGTGGGACTGGCGGTTTTGAGTTCAGACTCGCCACCCGTTCCAGGACAATGGGGCGAAACTGATACTTCGACACCGGACAAAATTATCTGGCCTGACACGCCCTATCGGTATGAAGATCAGGTGATTCAATGGGTTGGGGCTCACAACCCACGCGCTCAGTGGATGAAACTGGGGTGTGAAAACCCGCGCAACTGGGATTTTCTCCGGCACCCGATGGGCAAGCCTCCGGATACCACCTATTTGATCTGGCGCTATGACCGACCGCTCCCTGAAGGTACCAAATTATTGATTGAAGGTGATTTCCCCCATGCCCGGTTTTTCAGTATCGGGGTGAACTCTCCGTCTGACACAAACTTCCCGGTGATTGGTGATGGGCGGGGAATCCAGGATGTGATGATTGTGGATGAAGACATCATTCCGGATCCTGGTCATTTCAATCCCTTTGTGCCAGGGGCCTATCGTCAGACCCCAAAGCGCCATTACCACGTCACCGTTGAATTGCAAACCGGGTTACCTGAAACGCTCAATCGGGATGCGGTGATTCCACCCTATCGCGACTCTGGCAATCTGCGATTTGGCGGTCCGTATTCAATCAATGAAAGTGGTGTTTCCGGGCCGTATCTCTGGGTTCGCATTGTCCAGCCTGACCGCTATGACCCGTTTGGTGGTGTCGAGCCGCCGGTGATTCGGATTCAGTTTCCTGGGGCCGAACCTGTACTGGCGCCAGTTTCCCGGTTGATGGCGGTTGATGAAGGTGTCTTTCTGCCGCGTTATTCGCTCCAGGAAAACCCGGCTCAGGCGGATGGTGTTTCACGCCAGGAACTCGAAGCTCGTGCCCAACAGGAGCAAAGAGCCCGGCTGGAACTAACCCAGGCTGGACCTGTTGGCCGTTCAAGCCAGGAAATTCATCGGATTTTTTCAGAAGGTCAAACCGTCAGGCTGTTTAAAGTTTTTCAGCGACCCTACTATCTGGGCTGGCTGTCCCGGTACGGAGATGAACCGTGGGCCTGCACTGCCTGGCCAAACCAATATTTGAGCCTCTATCGCCTGGGTCCCTATCAGCCCGTGCCGTTGAATTCTGAAACGTCAAGCGGTGCCAATGTGTGCGCTTCGGTGCTGGCTACCTCGGTCAACTTACAAAGCCTTGACGAAGTGGTCGTGATTGAGGGAAAAGCCCCAACGTCGCCTCAAACACTGTCAGGGAACAAGCTTGTGCAGGCCGGAACACAGGTCCGATACTGGTCTGTGGTTTTTCTGGCTGGCAGTTCGGCAGATCGGAAAGTTCCGGTCATCAGTCTGACGGATGAAGACATCGTCCTGGACCGGGAAGGGAAGTTCAAAATTGTGATTGGCGAGGCGGGACATCGCCCAGCCAATGCCTTTCCGCGCTTTGGCGTCACGTGGCGGCCCTGGCCGGTGGGGAGTACCCTGGATGTGGTTTTCCAGTATGGTGTGACGTCACCACAGGTTTGGGAAAATGCCCCGCAGCGGATTTTATGGTCTGAAGCTGATTATTGTTTTGGCGACCCAGCCGGGACCGGTGCCGCCAATCGCCAGCTCTTAAAAGCCAGAATGGGGGTGTTTTGTCCTCAGATTCGGTATGTTACAAAGGATATG
>DAOQNB010000921.1:0-2923 GCA_035335845.1 Acidobacteriota bacterium
AGAATTGAGAATGAAGAATTGAGAATGAAGAATTGAGAATGAAGAATTGAGAATTGAGAATTGAGAATTGAGAATGAATAGAGGTTTGGTTCCTGGTTCCTGGTTCCTCGAAGATATTGATTCCTAAGCACTCAGCACCAGGTACTCACCACGAGATAGTTTCTTCATTCTTCATTCTTCATTCTTCATTCTTCATTCTTCATTCTCAATTCTTCATTCTTCATTCTTCATTCTTCATTCTTCATTCTCAATTCTTCATTCTCCATTCTTCATTCTTCATTCTTCATTCAATAGGCTGATCGTTGAAAAACTTTGGCGCCGTTTTCAGACATCAACACCCAGAGGGTGTAAATGGCCAGTGGACTGCAAATGATAGTCCAGACGAGGCCCACGACGGAAAAGGCTGAAGGCAATGCCGAAATGATATTGAAGATAGCCAGCATGATCGCCACGATTCGGGCCCAGTTCTTCAATTTCATGACACCCCACCCAACCAGCACGGTGAGAAAGGACCAGACGATCATCACGGCTACCAGGACAACCACAATCAGGGTGATGACTCCGACCACGCCTGCAGCCGCCACTGAATCCCCACCCTTTCCCTGAGTCAACAGAAACGATACCGCCCCAGCCCCAAAGAAAAAGAACGCCACCATCAACACCAATGATCCCAAGGCGCCAACAAGTCCGAAAATCACATGGAGAATTCCAACCAGTTTGACATGGCCTTCCATACAATCACTCCTTTACCCAAAGAGGGCATCCAGTGCTTCGATCACGGATCGAACGCCAATCAATTCAAGCCCTTTTGGGGCTTCTAACCCAGCCAGGTTGCCTTTTGGCAAAATGCACCGCGTAAATCCCATGGCGGCGACTTCCTTAATGCGGGCTGCGGGCTGGCCAGTAGATCGGATTTCACCGGCCAGTCCGACTTCGCCAAACACCACGGTGGCATTATCCAGGGCTTTGTTGTTAAAACTGGAGACGATTGCCGCGACAATGCCCAGATCAACCGCTGGCTCATCGAGTTCAATCCCACCTGCCACGTTGACAAACACATCATCGCCAATCAGTTGCAGCCCAACCCGTTTTTCGAGCATGGCAATCAAGAGTGAGACCCGGTTTTGTTCGACGCCCTGCACCATCCGTCGGCCAGTGCCGTATTTGGTCGAACTGACCAGTGCCTGCAACTCGACCAGCAGTGGCCGGGTGCCTTCCATACAGGCCGTCACGACTGAGCCCGAAACATTGAGCGGGCGTTGCTGTAAAAACAACTCCGAAGGGTTTTTGACCGGAATCAGCCCGGTACTGGTCATCTCAAACATGCCCAGTTCGTTGGCCGCGCCAAACCGATTTTTCACTGCCCGGATAATCCGGTGGTTGTGATGACGCTCACCTTCAAAATAGAGGACTGTATCCACAATGTGCTCAAGGGTTTTTGGACCAGCCAGTGTTCCTTCCTTGGTGATGTGGCCAATCAAAAACACAGGGATAGTTTGTTGTTTGGAAAATAATAAAAACTGGCCGGCGACTTCACGAACCTGCGACACGCTGCCGGGTGCCGAGTCAAGCCGTTCGGAGTAGGCGGTTTGAACCGAATCAACCACGATCATGCCAGGCTTGAGATTTCCGACCACATCAAAAATGCGCTCCAGACAGGTTTCCGGTAATAAATGCAGATCGCCCGGCTTGAGTCCCAATCGTTCCCCGCGCAATTTAATCTGGCGTTCGGATTCTTCACCGCTGATATAGAGCACCCGGTGGCCGCCACGGCTCATTTTTTCAGCGACTTCCAGCAGAAGGGTGGATTTTCCAATCCCTGGATCGCCACCAATCAAAACCAGACATCCTGGCACAATGCCTCCGCCCAAAACCCGATCAAATTCAGCCACACCGGAAGACACTCGGGTGTCATCCTGGCTTGGCACATCTGTATAGCGCGACGGTTTTACTGGTTGACCAATGCTCCCATACCCGGCAGCCGCCGCCGTCACCGGCGTAGACTTGGTTTCCCGTTCTTCGGTAAAGGAATTCCAGGCATTGCAGTCAGGGCATTTCCCTAACCACTTGCGTGACTGGTAGCCACATTGTTGACAGGAAAAAATGGTTTTGATTGGTTTGGCCATAAAGTACCAGGGCTCAGGGCTTGGGGCTCAGGGCTGGGGGTTTTGGAGAAAGACAAACAGGATTTAAAGGACTCAAAGAACTCAAATTCGAAAAATCGGAAACCTGACAAGGTGACAAGGTGATTGTTTCAGCCCTCATCCTTCATCCCTCATCCCTTTCAAGCCCCGGAACCCGGAATCAAATGTCATGCCGATAGGCGAGAGCCTTATGCATGGTCACTTCGTCGGCGTAGTCGAGATCCCCACCGACGGGCAGCCCCATGGCGATCCGGGTGACCCTGATTCCAGTGGGTTTGAGCAACCGACCGAGGTAATTGGCCGTGGCTTCGCCTTCGGTGGTTGGGTTGGTGGCCATGATGATTTCTTTGACCTCAAGGGTTTTGAGTCGCTCCAGCAAACTTCGAATTTTTAATTCATCTGGCCCAATACCACGCATTGGCGACAGAGCGCCGTGCAAAACGTGATACAGCCCGTGATATTCGCCAGTGCGTTCAATTGCGAGCAGGTTATGGGCTTCTTCGACCACGCACACAACCGTCTGGTCACGTTGTGAACTGCTGCAATACCGACAGGGGTCAATATCCGTCAAATTATGACAGTGCGAGCACAGCATAATGCGCTGCTTTACGTCCAGAATGGCATTTGCCAGCCGCTCGACGTCATCATTTGTCGCCCGAAGGACGTGAAAGGCCAGACGTTGGGCTGATTTGTGCCCGATTCCTGGCAGTCGTTTAAATTCATCAATCAATTTCGCAATAGGTTCAGCAAATTCAGGCATGTCTGTATAGGGCTAAGGG
>DAOQNB010000922.1:0-2923 GCA_035335845.1 Acidobacteriota bacterium
AATTGAGGTCATTCTTCATTCTTCATTCTTCATTCTTCATTCTTCATTCTTCATTGGTATCCGTCACCTGCAGGTTCAATTCATCATTGAGCCAACGCGTTGGGCCCCTGACATATAAGATCGGCGTTTATGGCGCTTGAGCCGTTGGGCTTCAAACACGGTGTGCACCCCGGCTTCATCCAGCAAATCAATCAATTCCAAAAAAAGCCGGGCGGTGGCAAAAGCATCGCCTCCGGCGCGGTGACGATCTTTGATTTCAATGCCGTAGTGGGCAGCGACGGTGTGTAACCGGTAATTTTCCAGCCCTGGTACCAGTGTTCGGGCCAGTTTTACGGTGCATAAGGACGGATTGGTCAATTTCACCTGGGTATCAGCCAGCGCCAGTTCCAGGTTCAAAAATGAATAATCAAAATTGACGTTATGGCCAACAATCACCGCATCGTGGAGTTGTTTGGCAACAGGCTCAATAATGTCAGCAAACTGGGGCGCCTGGGCCACCATGGCATTGGTAATACCTGTCAGGCTGGTAATCAACTCTGGGATGAACATTTGCGGATTGACGAGGGTCGAAAACTCACTGACAATAGCGCCTCGCTCGATCCGATAGATCGCAATTTCGGTGACGCGGGCGTAGCGGGTGCTGCTTCCAGTGGTTTCGACATCCACCACGGCATAAGTGGTTTCCCGCAATGAAATCGGCTGAGCTTTACGCGGCAGCCAGGCCACACACCCGTTTGGCAACACCTCGGCTTCGGGAATTTCTTTGAGCAGCGGCTCCAACAATCGGCACACCATCTGGGCCGAACCATTAGCCGTGAAAAAGAGTTCGCGGCCCAGTGTTTCGAGCGGAACCGGATGCGATGCAGTTTCTAATTTCAAACGAAGACGTTGGACCAATCCAACTGGTGCGATCATACCTTCAAGCTTTCCTCATCTCTGGCCTCAGGCCAGTTTTCACTAATTTTGCTGTAAGGACCACATCAAATCATGGAAACACACGATTTTGAACACCTTTTAACTGAAACCGGTGCTCTGTTGAGCGGTCATTTCCGGCTGAGTTCTGGACTGCACAGTGGCAATTATGTGCAATGTGCCCGCCTGTTGCAGTTTCCCAACATCGCAACCCAGATTGGCCAGGAGTTGGCCGATAAACTGAAAACCCATTTGACCGAGCCACCTGACTTTGTCGCAGCACCTGCGATTGGGGGGATTTTAATTGCTCACGAAGTCGCCCGTGCGTTTGGCGTCCGCTGTCTGTTTACCGAACGTGAAGGCACAGAAATGAAATTGAGGCGTGGTTTTCTGGTCGAGACAGGTGAACGTGCCATTGTGATCGAAGACGTTGTCACCACTGGTGGATCAACCCGTGAAACCATGACCGCCCTCGAAAAAGAAGGCGCCCAGATTATTGCGGTAGGCTCAATCATTGACCGCAGTAGTGAGCCAGTTAACCTGGGGATTCCTCGGGAATCGCTCATCCGGCTGCAAATTCCCTCCTATAAACCGGAAACCTGCCCGCTGTGTCAAGCCGGAATGGCAATCGTCAAACCTGGAAGCCGGAAACTGACCGAATGACAAATGACCCGATGACCTTTTGACAGGGTGACAAGGTGACAAGAGAAGTCTGTCAAAAGGTCACTTTGTCAAAAGGTCACCGGGTCATCTCAACAATCCGCCGGGCCAGTTTTCTGCCCGACCAAAAGGCTGATTCAATTCTGCCGCGCTCTAAATAATCGCCACACAGATAGATACCAAGCTTCTCAGCCGCCTCGCGTAAGGCTGGATCAAGCGTGACACCAGTCGGATTGGCATACCGCCAGCGTTTGATATGAATCCAGCGAACAGTGGGCAAACTCATTCCAAATTCCTGCTCTAATGAACCAATGGTCGCACTCAGGATTTGATCATCCGGCAATTCCATGGCCCGTTCACTGACGTTTGGCGTGAGTTGAATCACCAGTCCAGTTTCAGACTCTGGCATTCGACCTGGCACCAACCGCTCGATCCAGGCCATCCAGCCAATTGGATGGGCATAATCCTCAGCTCGTAAACCGCCGATACTTTGAAGTTGATAATCCCGAATCATCCGCAACAGCACCGTAAGACAGGGGTAATAGGTCACCTGATCCAGGGCTTCGGCCAGTTCCGCTAAAGGTGCCGGAAGCGGAAAGCTGCGCTTGAGCAATTGAGCAGCCTGAGGTGCCGGCAAGGAAATCACGACTGACCGGGCACTGACCTGACCGCCAAGCGTGGTGTTATCACCTCGCGTGTGTAGATCCCAAACCTGCTGATCCACGTTCCAGCGAATGCCTTCAGCATAGGTTTGGAGGTTTAAGTGCTCTGGATCCAACTGTTCAGCCAGAGCGGTCGGAAGTGCATCCATTCCTTCGGCAAAACTGTATCGAAACGGATATTCCAGCCCCGAATTGGCCATGCGGGCTTCATCTTCCAGAGCCGCCGCCAGGGCCTCGTCCAGATATGAAAACGGATAGGCCACCACCGGTGCAGCTAACCGATGAAGCCGATCAGCCAGCCCGATCTGGCGCAAAAAGGCAGCAAATTCAGGTGATTTGACAGTGAAATACTGGGCACCATCATCAATGACACAGTCGGCCACACGACGGGAGTTCATCCGGCCCCCAACCGTGCGGCTCTTTTCGATGACTTCACATCCAATACCCTGTTGTTTCAATTCAAAGGCAGTGGTTAGCCCAGCTAACCCAGCGCCGATGACAGCAACTTCCATATGTGTTGTGACCAGTCTGTAAGAAGATGGACGAACAAATCGAGGATAGGAACCAGGGTTCAGGGTTCAGGGTCTGAAAACCAGGGTTCAGGGTTTAAAAGACCAGAAGGACGAAAAGAACGAAAGTTCGAAAACCCGGAACCCGGAACCCGGAACCCGGAACCCGGAACCCGGAAC
>DAOQNB010000923.1:0-2917 GCA_035335845.1 Acidobacteriota bacterium
TCATTCTTCATTCTTCATTCTTCATTCTCAATTCTTCATTCTTCATTCTTCATTTTGCCTCTTGGGTCGCAGGGGAAAATCCTCTGATTTGAATTACATCACTGCTGGTGACGGATCTTCCAAACGCCATGAATTTCCGATCCGGCGACCAGGCAAAAGATTGAATCCGGCCTTCGATAAAACTGGTCACCTGGCGTGGCGTTCCGCCATTGAGTGGGAGTTCCCACAAATTTGAGACTCCATTTTGAGTGTCAATATAGAGCAAACCTTCCCCATTGGGATTCCACTGAAACATAACCGCCCCAATAGATCCAACCGCAGATTTTGGAATATTAATCGGACGTGGTGGTTCGCTCCCGTCAATTGCCATAATTTCACGGGCCCATTGCTGAGGAATGGAACGTTCGTTCCAGTATGAATAAGCAACGTACTTACCATCAGGTGAAACAGCCGGCAGATAGCAGAATGTGGCATTAAGCTGTTTTTTTTCACCGGTTTTGAGCGATGCCCGAAACAGTGGCGCTTTTCCATCTTTGGTGGCGACATACAGGAGTTCATCCTGTTTTGGTAAAAAACAGGCAAAGTCGGCACATTCTTCATTGGTCAGTTGTTGTGGATTTGAGCCATCAATATTCATTTTCCACAAATGCTGGGCGTCTTTACGGGTTGAGCCAAAAACAATAGTTTGTCCATCTGGAGAAACCTGGGGGCGGAAATTGACGCCGGCATTGGAGGTTAATTGCTGTTTGTGGCTTCCATCGCGGTCCATAATCCAGATATCAAGATTTCCGCTCCGCCAGGATGAATGGACGAGCCGGTCATCTGGGGTCCAGCTAAATCCAATCCCTTCATTGCGATCCGAGGTAATTTGCCGGGCCTGGGTATAGTCATCAACCGGTGAAACCCATATCCCTGAGAGAACTTCTGATTGAACGGTAATCAAGGCATTTGAGTCAGTGGCCAGACTCAATCCGCGATATCCATTGACATCATTGGTCACCCGCTGGGGCACGCCTCCGTGATTTGGAACAAACCAGATCTGCATGGGGGCCCCAATCTGGTCAGTGGCGGCCATGACCAGCCCGGATTTATCCTTCAACCACTTCATGCCAGTGACATCTCTCCAGGGATAGCTTGAAAGGACAACCTCATCTCCTCCCTGGAGTGGCATTTCATAGACGCGGGCGACCACCCGGCTGTCATTATCTTTTTGAGTGAGCCGGGAGCCAACATAGCTAATCGACTTTCCATCCGGTGACCAGGCTGGCCAGGCCAGCCACTCAAATTCCTTACGCTGGATCAGGACTCGTTCCCCGCTCCCATCAGTATTGGCAATGACCAGCATTTTGGTATTGTTGACGGCATCGCTACGGATCACCGCCACACATTGCCCATCTGGTGAAATCGCCAGCGATGGCATTACATCTGCCACTACTCTCGATGACATTCCACCCAACGTCGGAATGCGGAACACCACGCCGACGCCTACCTTATCCCACAGATTATAATAGACATAATTTCCATCTGGCGAAAAGTCGAGTCCCTGATAGACCACATTGGATGGAGGAAGAATCTGGACATCGCTGGCAGTCGAAATTTGCCGGATCCAGAGCGATTGCAACTCGCCTTCATCCTGCACATACACCAGATAGCGACCATCCTGCGAAATTGCAGCATCAATCGTTTTGCCACTATTGGTCAGGCGTTTCATTTCCGATAGTTGAAATGGGTGTGCATTCGCTTTTGAATCAACAAGATACCGTATCCCCACCACAGCCCCAGCAATCATCAGAGCCATCACGCCCAGTATCATCCCAAGTTGCACTGCCCAAAACCGTGGACCTGGGGTGGGAGTGGGGCAAGATACCGGCTCAACTTCAAGACTTGACTCTTTTTCAACCAGGATTTCAGCCGTCGTTTCTGGCAATTCCATCGAAATTTCGCCGCTGTCCTCATCAAGCGTGTCTTCCAGAACCAGTGTCTCACTCGAAGCTTCAAGGTTGAGTTCAGCCACAGTCCCCATAAATGACGAGCCATTGACCGGTGCGGGCGCCGAAAAAGCGACTTCTCGAACTTCAGCCACAAACCGATACCCACGTTTTGGAACGGTTTCGATGAAATGATGATCTGACGGCCCCTCCCCCAGGGTCTTGCGCAACACTGAAATATTGCGCGTCAAACTTCCTTCTTCAACAAACGTGTCAGGCCAGATAGCCTCGATCAATTCCTCTTTTTCAACCACCTGCCCATGGCGTTTGACCAGAAAAAGAAGGGTCTCAAGTGCCTTGTGGGTCAGCGGAATATTCTTTCCATCACGCAGCAGTACCCGCCGCATGGTATCTAACTGAAACTCCCCGAATTCATATAAGTATTTTTCTTTCATAAACTTAGACCGATGTAAGACTTTTTCAGAAAATGTAACCCTGCAATGTCAGAACGTGAAAGGACTTTTGAGAGTCGGTTGAACTAGGGTTTGCGTCGAAGAGAACCACCGAACGTCAATGGGTCACGGTCATGATGTTTCAAGCTGATCTGTTAGGGGAGGAGGTTCTCTCAGGTAAGCATCGCCAATAACGTTCCATAACAAAAAGGAGTTCGCCATGAAAAATAGACTGTTCCAACTGTTCCTGCTGACCGCCTGTGTTTCATTCTCATTTTCAACCCCAATTTTTGCCTCAGAACCAACCTCAACGCAGGTTCTTTATCAAAAAGGACAATCGTTTTTATCGGCTGGTCAACTGACTGAAGCCGCTGACACCTTTAAACAACTGGTTCGCCAGTCGCCCAAAGATTTCACAGCCCATCATCAACTGGGAATTACTTATTTTCAACTGGGACGTAAGTCCGAAGCAATGACCGAGATCAAGCAGGCACTCCAGCTCAACCCCCGTTTTGCGGAAGGTCACTACAATTTGGG
>DAOQNB010000924.1:0-2909 GCA_035335845.1 Acidobacteriota bacterium
GGGGCGAACCGAGGAAAGAGTCCTTATGGTGAAAAAAATTGATCCAGAAATTCTGATGGGATTTATCGAAGAAGCCAAAAGCTATCTTCCCACCATCCTTGATTGCATTGAAACGTTTAAGCACGATCCTGACCAACTCGATGCGCTCGAAGAAGCCCACCGGCTGTTTCATAGTATCAAAGGGGCGGCTTCCATGGTTGGACTCTCGGCCCTGAGCCATGTTGCCTACTTTGCGGAAGAAGCCCTGGAAGAAATCGCCGCCGGTCAACTTGAGTTTACGCCAGAGGCCACCACTGTTTTCCTGTTGACGGTCAGCCAGATCGAGTCTTATCTGGACGGTATGCTCTCTGGGACACTCGATGATCATGCCATCCTGGTGGAAGTGGTCAAAAGCTTTCGGCGACTCAAACACCTTTCCCCTTCGGGTGATGAAGCCGCCATTGAAACACTGGTCACCCACAGCCAGCCTTCGGTGGAACCATCGCAACCAGTAGTTGCAGTCAAACCGCCAGTTGAAGAACACAAAACCCTTGAAGTCAAACCAGTCATCATCAGTACCGCTCGCCGGACAGATCATATTGACGAAGCGTCACTTGAACTGCGCGAAGCCTTTTTGGAAGAAGCCGACGAACACCTCCAAAATATCACCCGTGTCCTGCGGTTGCTTGAAAAAGATCCGACGAACAAAGGCTGGCAACAGGAAATCCGCCGGAGCGTGCATACGCTGAAAGGGGCCGCGGGAATGGTCGGGTTTCAAACCGTCAGCCGGCTGGCGCATCGGATGGAAGATTTGTTGGATGCGGTCTATGAAGACGACCTGGAACTGACGCCAGAAATTATCGCGCTGATCTTTGTCACCACTGATACCCTCGAAGACCTGCTCCATAAAGGCAGTGCTGAAGTCCGTGAGCGCGCCGAAGATCTCTCTCAACGCTTTGCGGCATTTCTGGGGACGGAACTCGCAAACATGGAGCCAGTTTCAGGTGGGAATCGCCTTGAACCCCTGGGCCAGGAAAGCATGATTGACCTGGCTGGGATGCTTCCCCAGCGGAGAGCCGAAGACCAGGCGGCGGAAGAAGAGCACCCTGAGAGCCAGCGGCAGCCATCCCAGGTGGTGCGAGTACCGATTGAACGGCTGGATGAACTGGTTCGGCTGGTCAGTGAATTGATCGTCAGCCGCTCCACCTTTGAACAGTATTTCAGAAAACTCAACCACGAAGTTGACGAACTCCGATTGAGTGTCGGGCGGTCACAACGCATTGCCAACCGGTTTGAAACCGAATATGAGGTGAGTGCCCTGGGTAAAGGAATGGCATCGCTGGTCAACGTGGCTGCAGTTGGCGCTGGACATGGGGTTACGCTTTCAGCGTCTCCGGTAAAGCAAACCCACGGCTTTGACGAACTGGAATTTGACCGCTACACCGAATTTCACCTCCTGACCCGTGAACTCAGTGAAAATACAGGCGATATCAACGCCGTTAGCAGTGAACTCCATAACACCATCGGCGATTTTGACAGCTATCTCAACGGCTTAAATCGGCTGACGAGCGAAGTCCAGGACAAATTGATGCGGTTACGGATGGTGCCAGTCGGGTCGTTGACGGCGCGGCTCCATCGCACAGTTCGAGTCACTGCCGAACATCAGGCCAAGCTGGCGAAATTAACCGTTGAAGGCGAACAGGTCGAACTCGACAAAACCGTCCTTGAAGAAATCGCCGATCCGCTCTTGCACATCCTGCGCAATGCAGTTGACCACGGAATCGAACCTCCGGCCCTGCGCCAGGCCCTTGGAAAACCAAAAATCGGACATATCCGGGTACGAGCAACCTATGAAGCGACCCAGGTAGTGATCCAGGTCAGTGATGACGGGGGCGGAATTGAACCGGACGTGGTCCGGGCAGCAGCGGTTCGGCGAGGCCATATTTCCGAGACCGAAGCCGCCCAATTGACGGATGACGAAATTTATTCCTTCCTCTTTCTACCTGGATTTAGCACAGCATCAGAAGTCAGTGAAATTTCTGGTCGTGGCGTCGGCATGGATATTGTCAAAGAAACCGTGACCCGGATGAAAGGCACGGTGGCGATCCAGTCCGTTCCGGGTCAAGGGATGACCCTGACCATCCGCCTGCCCATGACGCTGGCCATTCTGCGGGTCATTCTGGTCAAAGCCAGCACCGAGACATTTGCCATTCCGCTGGCCCCGGTGACGCGAATTTTGCGGATCGAAAAAGAGGACATCGAATACATCGGGCAAAAGCCGGTCATTCGAGTTGAAGGCGAGGTGTATCCGCTCCTGCACCTGGGAACGGTGCTCAATCTCAAACACCCAGCCGACGAGACCCTTCGTCGGGTTCCGGTGCTGATTCTCAACCTTGGGTCCCAGCAAATTGCGGTGGCTGTGGACCAGTTGGTGGAAGCTCGCGAAGTGGTGGTCAAATCTATGGGCAATCTCTTACAGCGTGTCCCCGGCATCGCCGGCGCCACCCTGATGGGAGACGGCAGTGTGGTTCTCATTCTCAATCCAAACGAACTGGTCCGAGATACTACCAGGTCAGAAGCCCAGCCCAGATCAGTTGTCAGGACACCAGCCAAAGTCCGTGAGGTGCTCCAGGTTTTGATCGTGGATGATTCAGTGAGTGTGCGCCGGGTGCTTTCCAATTTTGTGCGAAACCAGGGGTGGACTCCGACTGAAGCGCGAGATGGACTCGAAGCCCTTGAACTGCTGCAGAGCGGAACGGTCACTCCAGATATTGTGCTCCTCGACATTGAAATGCCCCGCATGGATGGCTATGAACTCACAACCACGGTTCGGTCAAATGCAGCCTTAAAGCACATTCCGATTGTGATGCTCACATCTCGTGCCGGAGAAAAACACCGCCGGAAGGCCATGGACGTTGGTGCTACCGACT
>DAOQNB010000925.1:0-2906 GCA_035335845.1 Acidobacteriota bacterium
CATCCCTCCGGGATAAGAACCAAAAACCTACACGTGAAAGGACCCCTGACCCCAATGTGTTCCAATCTCCTGTGCTTCGATTTAGTCAATATGACGACGATGCAACTTTACACCAGCCGGGAGTGTTTCGTCAGTCCAAACGCAGGTGAGGTCATAATCAGCAAACGATTCGGCAAAGGTCCGCCCCGGTTTCAATTGAACCTGGATTCCCTCAAACAATTTGTGAGCGTGGGCGCAACCAAGCCGGGCTTCGCGCTGGTTTTGAGCCGCATTGTTTGGATGCTGCGTACCGACGTGTTCAAAATCAAAGAGTGCCCGAACGACCATTTCACCTCGGGCTGCCGAACGGTCGTGCTCAAACATATTGAGCAGGGCTTCAAAGAGCAATGAAAGGTCGGCATCGGTAAAGCCAGTCCGTTCGGCAAATGCCGGAGACACATAGCCTTTGGCCACATATAACCCATAGGGAACAATGTGTTTATTGCCCATGGTGCGTTCTTTGGCGGCGTCTTTTTCATCGGTGACGGCACACCGGGTAATGGTGATTTCAAGCGGGGTGACCGGATGCACCGACTGAGCAAAAGTAAACTGGACTGGCCCTCGAACCTGCCCAAAGGCGGATCCTTTCATGACATCATCGCCGGTTGAAAGGACACCGCCAAAGGTTCTCACATCAAAAAAGTGTCGCGACAGCCACTGCACGGTGGCTTCAGCCGATGGTTTTCCGGTGGCAGCTTTAATTTGCTCAGATGCCTGTTTAATTTCTTTGTTTAACACAGTGCCCTGGCGAACCAGAATGTTATAGGCGTTTGGATCCTCAGATGCTGGTGCTGGCGCGAACATCTCGACATAGTTGCGGACTTTGCGCTTGAGGCAGACATCTGAAACGATGCCCCGGTTGGTGTTCGGATCAATCCGAGGCATATTTCCAGCATCTGGGTCTCCGTTGGGATTGCCATTGGTAACTTCAAAGAACAACAAAAAATCGTGGCGGTTGGTCAAAATTTTGGTCATAACACAATTCTCTCATCACCTTTAAGGTTGTGGGTTGTGGGAAAACCTGATGTTCCCATTGGTTTAGCGTCTCGTTTCTGCAAATCAGGCCGTTTGATCAATCACGCTGGCGGCTCTGCTGGCTGATGGTGCAGGCTGTGGGCACGACGGGCGGCATCATCTGCCGCTTTTTGTTGATAAAACCCAAGGGCAAACCGGCCTTGCTCCTGCAATCCGAAGGTGCGGGGGAATTCAGGTGGCAAACCAGGGTGAAGTGGCCGAAAGAGTGAGGCAATTTCAGCAATTCGGCGCTTGATGGCTTCGGCCCTGGCCTTGCCTTTGTCGCCCTGACGCGAAATCTTCTTCAAATGGTGCTGGTGCAATCGCCAGAGAATACCAAAGGCACTGTTGGGGGCGCTGGAGGCGGTGCCGTAATAGCGTTCGACCACACCCGCACCTTCGAGTTTATAGTCATGGGCTGCCAGTTGCAGATCATCAAAGAGGGCAAGCAACCGACCGCAGTTATAGGCTGGATCATCAGTTTCAATCAGTTGAGGCTCAAGCATGGGGTCATCTTCCTTTCGGTTCCGATTGAGGATCAGACGCAGCAGCGCAAACCGGGAGATATTGCGCAACACAGCGGTTCCTTCGCGGGCTAAATCAACTTGAAAGCGGTACACAATGGGTTTGAGCAGTGCCAGCGAAGGTGCCGTCCCTTCGAGGGCTGCCCCGTAGAGTTGCGATAAAACCTCGGTTTGTAACTCTTTGGCTTCACGCACGGTCGAACAGGCCAGCCGAAACAAAGCCAGTGGTGCCGTCCCAGCCTTGTCGGGTGTCGGTTCAATCGTTGCATCATCCGTCTTTTTTCGCCGTGAATGTTCGGTGCGGGGCTGGCTCAAAGCCGCCATGTCCAGGTCGACAAACCAGTTTCGTAAATTTTCACAGGCTGTTTCCAACGAAGTCTGCATCCAGTGCCGAATGACCACCCGTCCAGCATTGCCGGCCAGCGTCACACTGTAAAACCGATCCTGTCGGGCCAGGTGGCGATCAATTCCAGCCCAGGGTGATTTGACAAACTCGGCCACGGTTTGCGGGTCAGGCTGTTCCAGCATCTGCGCAAAGAAGCTGGTTTCTGACTGATGTGCCCAAAAGCACAGTTTGGTGCCGCCAAGCCGGATTGAATGATCATTGCGATTCAGTAACCAGTTGAGCGCGGTACAATAGGCAGCCACCGCCGTGGTTGACACCGGAGCATTATAGCTTTGGTCAAACCCATACGACGTAAAGGCATCTTTATCAAATGAAACAATCGCCGCCCCAAATGATTGCGTATTTGGCACCCCTTTGATTTTGGGTGAATGGGTCGGAGCAATCGTCACCCCTATTTCACCCGTCACCAGACAGAGTCCCGTTTCTGCCGCGGCTTCTTTTTCGGCAACTTCCTGATGATAGATGTTCCGCCAGTAGGGCCGTAGCGATTGTTCATCTAAAACCAGGAGTTCCCCCTCCACCTGAAACGTGAAGTTGTCAGGGCCCAGCCTGGTTTCCGTGCCAGAAGCCGTGCGAATCCACCAGCGTGGTTTTTCACCTGGATCAGCCTCTGTGCTGACACCCCAGCGTAAAAAAGGTGGTGACTGGCCAACCTGCTGGTGAAATGCCACCAGGGCGTCGAGCCGTACATCGTGCGTTGTGGCGGCGGCGCGGTTGAGTTGCTGCCAGAAGTCGTCGAATTTGCGCTGGTTGTTGGCATCACGATCACGCCGTTGTTTTTCGGTTTGTTTGCGGTCAGGTTCGGCTTCGACACCAAATACCGCGGTCAGTCCATCAACCAGAAATTCAGCCACGCCTCCGGCATCTTTGGGGCGAGCGGTGCGGGGGCAGCTATATTCGCGACCCCGGTTTTTTTCGCCAAC
>DAOQNB010000926.1:0-2904 GCA_035335845.1 Acidobacteriota bacterium
CGACCAGTCTTCAACTTTATGACTGATTTTGTTTTTGCGGAGCATCGCCTCAATAATCGCCTGACGATCTTCCTCTGATTCCGGATAAAACAGCGAAATATGCTCTTCGCACCGGCCCTGGCGCTTGAGGTCAATCGGGAGCAAGTCTGGCCGACAGGTCATCAAAATCCACAGAATTTTGCCCCGGTTTTCGGTATTGCCCATCGCATTGGCGACTTTCGAGAAAATCCGCTGGTCCACGCCGCTGTCTCCGCCACCCGAATCACGATTGCCGAGCGTGGCGTCGGCTTCGTCAATCAGCACCACAATCGGGGCCAGGTTTTGGATCAGATTCAGAATTTTTTCGAGGTTTGATTCCGTTGATCCAACCCATTTATCGCGGAAGTTTTTGAATTCCACCACGTTGAGGCCACAATCCTTGGCAAAAGCTTCGGCCAGGAAGGTCTTGCCCGTTCCAACCGGACCGGAGATCAAAATTCCCATCGGGGCTTCTTCGGTTTCACCCGAACGGATGGTCTCAGCAATATTGGAGAGAAATTCCTTGGCCTTTTTCATGCCGCCGACGTTTTCAAGTCCGTATCGCGGCGTCACAAATTCGACCAGTCCGACGCACTCCGATTCGATGATCTCTTTTTTCTTGTTACGGATGACTTCATAGGTCAACCCGTCCTGATTGATCGAAGCACTCTTGAGCATCGAGGAAATATGCACCCGGTTGAGCCCCGAGGTCATATGCGACAACTGCTCTTCGGTCACTTCCATCTTCAAATCGGGATTCATGATGTTGAAAAACCGGATGAAATGCAGCCGCTCGTCCTGTTCCGGGTAGGTAATTTTGATGTTGACGAGACGCGAATTTTCACGAATGCGCTGATGGACATCCGACACGTTTTCCGTGATGAAAATGACGATATTGTCTGAACCAAGCAGCCGCGAACTGGTAATCCAGCGCTGAAACATCACCAGCAGATTGCGTTCTTCGGCGCTCATGTAGCTGACTTCGCTGGCCGGGATCAGGGTTTCCATAAAATTGATGATCACGGCCACCTGTTCACCATAATACAGATAGCGTTCAATGGCCTGCAGAGCCTGCATCGGTTCACGCATTCCGCGCATGGCCTGGGCCTGAACCAGCGGATTGGCCACGCGTTGTTGAGCTTCAAACTGCCGCTCAGCGTCGAGCGAACCAAACGTGATACCTTCACTCCGGTTGTAAAGGATGATGTTTTTATTTCCCAACATCTCCTGCTGCAGGAAATTGAGCAAGCCGACATACTGCCCCTTGGCTCGCACCAGGTCATAAATGTTGTGATGAAGCAGAAAATGCGATGCTTCGCCAGCATAGTATTTGCGGGCCATGGTGGCTGCCCAACTGGGTAAATTTTTCAACTCATCAAGCGACAGTTTGAGGCGCGGACTCGACATGGTGGGAAGGATCTCCTTTGGAATGAGCGAAGTAGTGAAGTCTGAACGAGCAAAGGAGTGAAGGAGCGAACCAGCGAATAGTGGACGAGCGAGGTCGTGAATTCTTTGTCTTGGCACTCTTTCGCTCTTTCGCCAGTTCACTCCACTGGCTCTTTCACTCAAAAATCAGAGCGTTTTCAAATAAGCAATCAGGTCAGCCAGTTGTGCGGCACTAAATTTGCTCCCGTAGGCAGGCATGGCGTTGCGGCCCTTTTGAATTAAATTTTTGACATTGTCATCGGTCACGGCTTTTCCACTCAGCATTTTCTTGCGGTCTTTATAGAGTCCTTTTAGCCCAGGACCAACCAGCGAGTCAGTGCTCTCGGTGTGGTGACAGATTTTGCAGGTTTCGGCAAAGAGTTTGGCGCCGCTTTTGGCATCTTCAGCGCTTGTGACAGTAGCTGCCGGTGAAACTTTAACAGGTGACAAGGCCAGTGAATTCAACTGGTTTGCAGCAATAAAGGCAACTGAAATAAACAACACGACCAGTAATTTGGCAGATCGGTTCATACAATTCTCCAATGTGAACAAAAAGAATAAGGTGGGTGCGATAGGTCAGATTAAACGAAGGGATAAAAGGATGGAAAAAAATACCTTGCAGCGGTGGAAGTGGCAAGCCCTTCCTGATTTGTTCCAGGGTTCGGCTCACGCCAGTTATCAACTGGCAGATCGCGTACTCGACTGGGGGTTAAATCTGGCGGCACCACAGGTATGCAAAATCTGCGGAAAACTGGTCCTGTCACGTCACGAAGGAGTTACCTGTAAGGCGTGCTGGTCAGATTATGGACATACAGGTGCCGCCTATCAGGTGAGTTGTCTTCGATGTGGTCGGTGGCGTGCAAGACCCACCGAACGGGACGTGACTGAAGTTCAATCGAATTGCGACCACTGCCAGGAAATGGTGTTCACTCAGGCGCGGTCGTGTGGGCCATACCTCGGAGCACTCCGTGAGAATCTGCTGCTTTCCAAGCGTCATCCATATCTGCCCAAACGACTTCGAAGCTATATTTCCACCGCCTGGGCACACTATCCGGAACTCCATCAGGCAAACCGGATTCTTCCGGTTCCGCTGGCCCGTGGGAGACTCCGCGAACGTGGTCACAACCAGGCCGAATTGATCGCCCGCCTTCTGGCAACCCAATCCGGGATTGAGCTTGATTCCTTTACTTTAGCTCGAATTGCCGAAACCGAACGTCACCGGGTTGGGATGGATGCCCACCGCCGCGCCAAAAGCGTGCAGCGCGCATTCCAGGTTATCTGCCCACAACTGATAGAAAATAATTCAGTTTTGCTGGTGGACGATGTATTTACGACTGGTGCCACCATTGAAGCCTGTTCCAGAATACTGCTGACTGCCGGCGCCACAGCAGTAATGGTTTTCACCGTTGGCCGGACCATGCGGTATAGCGATTTAATTTAATTTGGGTTCAGGAGTCGGGG
>DAOQNB010000927.1:0-2903 GCA_035335845.1 Acidobacteriota bacterium
GGATGAGTTGGACGTTTTTCACGGAATCAACCTTGAGTGACTCGTGGACTGGAATGTCGGGTAACTTGAGGAAAAATTCCCAGTTTTCCCGTTCGACTTCTCTGAGTGGCAAATACGGTGCCATATTGATGGCGCGGCGTCCGGTTTGGGTCTTGTCCTTAACCGGGCAGACCTCGACGCACAGCCGGCAACCCGTGCAATCATCGGCTGAAACCTGCAGCGAATATTTTTTTCCTGGCAGTTCTTTAAACCGGGCATCGGTGTATTTAAAGGCTGCTGGTGCGGCGGTGAGTTCGTCAGCGTCATAGGCTTTGGCGCGAATTACCGCGTGTGGGCAGACCATTACGCACTTGCCGCATTGAATACAGAGATCAGTTTCCCAGACCGGGATTTCCTGAGCGATACAGCGTTTTTCCCACTGAGTGGTGCCGACGGGAAACGTGCCGTCAATCGGGAAGGCACTCACTGGCAGCATGTCGCCGCGACCAGCGATAATTTCGGCTTCGACGTTGCGCACAAAATCCGGGGCACTGGCGGGCACGACTGGTGGTCGTTCAAAGGTACTGGTCAGTTGTTCGGGGACTGTCACCTGATGCAGGTTTTCAAGCGTCTGGTCAACGGCGGCGAAATTTTTGATCACCACGGCTTCACCGCGTTTGCCATAGGTTTTGCGGATCGTGCCTTTGATTTTTTCAATCGCTTCTTCGCGGGGCAGCACACCGCTGATGGCAAAGAAGCAGGTCTGCATCACGGTGTTGATGCGATTGCCCATGCCCGCCTGTTTGGCCACCGAATAGCCGTCAACGACATAAAACTTGAGCTTGAGGCGGATGATTTGTTCCTGGAGCGAGCGCGGCAATTTGTCCCAGACCTCATCTGGCCCATATGGACTGTTGAGCAGGAAGGTCGCGCCTTCGCTGGCATTTTCGAGCACGTCAAATTGTTCGACAAAGCCAAACTGATGGACGGCGATAAAATTGGCCCGGCGGATCAGATAGGTACTGCGGATCGGGCGGGGGCCAAAGCGCAGGTGCGAAACGGTTCGCGCGCCAGATTTCTTCGAGTCATAGACGAAATAGCCTTGAGCGTAAAACGGAGTCTCTTCGCCAATAATCTTGATTGAATTTTTGTTGGCGCCAACCGTGCCGTCAGCCCCGAGTCCCCAGAAGAGTGCCCGGACGACATCATCGGCTTCGATGTCAAAGTTGGTGTCGAAATCAAGGCTCGTATGCGTCACGTCATCATTGATGCCGACCGTGAAATGGTTTTTTGGCTTGTCTTTGGCGAGTTCGTCAAACACGGCCTTGACCATCGCCGGGGTGAATTCTTTGGATGACAGGCCATAGCGACCACCGATGACTTTCGGGAATCTGGTAAACGGCGAGAGGACCTGGCCGTTGATGTAATCTTCGCTGATGGCGGTGATGACGTCTTGATAGAGTGGTTCACCTGAGGCGCCCGGTTCTTTGGTGCGGTCCAGCACCGCAATGGATTTGACGGTGGCTGGCAGCCCTTTCAGGAAATGTTCAACTGAAAATGGCCGATAGAGTCTAACTTTCAAGAGGCCGACTTTCTCGCCTTGTGCCAGCAGGTAAGTGACGGTTTCTTCGGCGGTTTCACAGCCCGAACCCATCATCACGATGACGCGTTCGGCTTCGGGGTCACCGACATAATCAAACAGGTGATACTGCCGCCCAATCAACTGTGCAAACTTGTCCATCGTGTCCTGAACGATTTCAGGTGTTTGGGTATAAAAAGGATTGATCGTTTCACGGGCCTGGAAAAAGACATCTGGGTTTTGCGCGGTACCGCGAATGACCGGACGGTCAGGCGACATCGCGCGCATGCGATGGGCATAAACGCTTTCACGGTCAATCATCGCGGAGATGTCTTCATCTGGAATCCGCTCGATTTTCATCACTTCGTGCGAGGTTCGAAACCCATCGAAGACGTGCAGGAAGGGCACCCGGGCTTTGAGTGTGGAACTTTGCGCAATCAGCGCAAAATCCATCACTTCCTGCGGTGAGCAGCCAAAAAGCATCGCCCAGCCGGTTGACCGAACCGACATCACGTCACTGTGGTCACCAAAAATGGAAAGCGCGTGAGTGGCGATTGAGCGGGCGGCGATATGAAACACGGTGCTGGTTAATTCACCCGCAATCTTAAACATGTTGGGAATCATCAAGAGCAGTCCCTGGCTAGAAGTGAACGTCGTGGTCAGGGAGCCGGTTTGGAGCGCACCGTGGACGGCGCCTGCGGCACCGCCTTCAGACTGCATTTCTTGCACGAGTGGAATACTGCCGAAAATATTGGTCTGGCCAGCAACCGACCAGGCATCAGACAATTCCCCCATCGCCGAAGACGGGGTAATCGGATAAATGGCAATCACTTCATTGGTTTTGTGCGCGATATAAGCGGCGGCTTCATTTCCTTCCAGGGTAACTTTTTCGCGATTCATTGCTCGTCCTACCTTTCGCTGGCTGTCGTTTTCGTCAGTGGTGGCTGGCCAAGAACCGATGCCGTTCACTTCCTGATGAAATCCAATAGCAGAGGGTTATTGAATAAAAGCTTTGTTTTCAACTATTTGTCGTTATGGTTTGACTGAGCGCAAGTCTTCTGACCAGTTCGACAAACAGGAACCGTGAGCAACCATCAGAATTTCTTTCACAGGCATTGGGTAGTTGCTGTGCTGGGGAACGATTTGGGGTTGTACCTCACTTGATCCAGTTGAGGAGCAAATCCCGTGCCTTGTCCAAAAAGGGGGATTTTCCGCAAAGGCAGAATGAAGAATTGAGAATGAAGAATGAAGAATTGAGAATGACCCAAATTTTGCCCAAAATAGCACCGACTTGCTCAAAGATCAGTCCCGACCAGGTCGAGATACCACTCGGAAACAGGAAGTG
>DAOQNB010000928.1:0-2902 GCA_035335845.1 Acidobacteriota bacterium
CACCAACTTTAAACTGCCGGGCGTCATAATCAATTTCGAGGCTTCCGCAACCGGCAACACAACATTTGCCCATCCCACGGGCAACGACGGCAGCGTGCGAGGTCATCCCGCCGCGAGCGGTTAAAATCGCCTGAGCCGCCACCATTCCGTGGAAATCTTCCGGCGACGTTTCAACCCGGACCAGAATCACCTTTTCACCCGCATTCCCACGCGTTTCAGCCGTGTCTGGATCAAACACCACCGTTCCAACGGCAGCACCAGGACTGGCCGGCAACCCGGTGGCCAGCAAGTTCACTGCAGCTTCCGGATCAACGCGCGGGTGCAAGAGCTGATCAAGCTGAGCAGGCTCAACCCGCAAGACAGCATCAGCTTTGGACAAAATCCCTTCGTGCACCATATCCACGGCGACTTTTACTGCTGCCGGGCCCGTGCGTTTGGCATTGCGGGTTTGGAGCATCCACAATTTGCCGCGCTCGATGGTAAATTCCAGGTCCTGCACATCCTTATAATGCCGCTCCAGGGTTTCGGCGACTTTTGCAAATTCGGCATACACCTCGGGCATTTCATCCTGGAGATGGGCAATCTTCGCCGGAGTCCGGATGCCTGCCACCACATCTTCACCCTGGGCATTGGTCAGGTATTCGCCAAACAGCAGCCGCTCACCCGTCGAAGGATTGCGGGTAAAGGCCACGCCCGTTCCTGAATCCTGGCCCATGTTGCCAAAGACCATCGCCACAATATTGACGGCGGTGCCCAGGTCGTCTGGAATTTTGTTGACGCGGCGATAGTCCACCGCCCGTTTGCCAAACCAGGACGAGAACACGGCCTGGATCGAGAGTTCAAGTTGTTTATAGGGATCGCTGGGGAAAGACTGGCCGGTTTCTTTAAACACCACTGACTGGAATTTGACGACAATTTCTTTCAAGTCATCAGCGGTCAGATCCGTGTCAAGATGAACGCCTTTGTGGTGCTTGGCATGCTCGAAAATGTGGTCGAATTTTTCACCCGGAATCCCAAGCACGATGCGCCCAAACATCTGGATAAAGCGACGATAGGCGTCCTGGGCAAATCGTTCGTTGGAGGTTAATTTTGCCAGCCCCTGAACTGTCACATCATTGAGACCCAGGTTCAACACGGTATCCATCATGCCCGGCATCGAAAATTTCGCACCGGATCGAACCGAAACCAGTAACGGGTTTTCAGGATTGCCAAACCCTTTCCCCGTCGTCTGTTCAACCGTTTTCATGGCGGCCAGGACTTCATCCCACAACCCGGCGGGAAACACCTTCCCTGCCGAGTAATATTCATTGCAGGAATGCGTGGTGATGGTAAATCCTGGCGGAACCGGCAAGCCGGCCAGCATCATTTCAGCCAGACCTGCACCTTTACCACCCAACAGATCTTTCATTTGGCCGTTGCCGTCGGCAGTGCCATTTGCAAAGAGATAAACTCGCTTTGTTGATTTTTCAGCCATTGGTATCTCCAAACTTGAATGTAGTGAATAGTCAGTAGTCAGTCGTTTGTGGAATCGAGCACAGAATGCAAAGCGAAGGGATGAAGGGGCGATGTACGAAACTATGAGGTATGAGCTATGAGGCGGAAATAGAGCTATTTCACTGATTCAAAATCATCTGTCTATCATAAGTCATACGTCATAATTCATCCTTTCCTTAATGAAGACCGACTAAAGTGAAAACTCTCGCAATTGCTTGAGCACGGTGTAGGCTTTCAATTCGCGCTCTAACGAAGTCCGAATCAGATGCTGGTTTAATTCTTCCAGGACACGTCCCGTCTGGGGTTCAATGATGACGGTGGCAAATTCTGCGGGAGGACATCGCAAAATACGCCCGATGAGGTGACGTGAAGCCGGTGAAAGAACCAACCCGCGCCGCTCGCTGCAACTGGCGCACTCCGGTGTGCCGTCGCGTGCCAGATACAATGATTCCTGGCTGGGAAAGTTAGTCCCGCAGGTCACACACACAGATAAATCAGGATAAAAGCCAGAGAGCTTGAGCAGCCAGGTTTCAAAGTATCGGAGCAAAGCGTCAGTGGCGTCAAGTTCAGACTCAACACAGGGCAACAGTGCGGCCAGGAGCCGGTAGATGTGATCATTGGGCTGGTGGGCGGGTAAAAACTCAGTAAGCAACTCGCTCCAGTAGCTCAAAATTGCCGCGATTTCCGGGTTGGCTGCCGCCTCAAAATGAGATTTCACCAGTTCACAATCGGCCAGTTCGACCAGGTCACGACCTTCGCGCTCGCGAAATTTGAGGTGAACCTGTGAAAAGAGTTCCAGCCCGGCGCCATATTTGCTCTTGAGCCGCCGCGAACCATGAGCGACAGCCCGAACGACGCCGACTTGACGGGTAAAGAAGACACAGACTTTGTGATGTTCTGAGAAAGGGTAGGTCCGCAGGGCAAAGGCTTCAGTTTCAATGGTCGGCATAACACATGACCTGGAGGTTATTTGGGGACAGATTGGAGTCTGGATTGTACCAGCCCCAGGTTACGAGCGGCGACTGTCGAATCCGGGTTGAGTCGGAGGGCCTGTTGAAACTGGGTTTCGGCCTCGGTCAGTTTTCCCAACCGCAGCAAAACCACACCATAATTGTTAAAGCCACGATCAAAATCTGGATACTGGCGAATCAACGCTTGATAGAGTCTCAAGGCAGCATCCATTTGATTGGCCTGCGCCCGAATATCAGCCGCCAGGAGCTGGGCATCCGGAACAACTGGACTCAGGACAACTGCCCGATCAGCTTCGGCCATGGCTTTTTCCCAATTCTTTTCCACGACCCACAATCGAGCATTGAGCATGTGAACTTGCGCCCAGTCATCGGCTGGAGGCACCAACTGCGGAGGTTCAAATCCCAGCAAGAAATCAATTCGCTTTCGACAGTCGAGC
>DAOQNB010000929.1:0-2901 GCA_035335845.1 Acidobacteriota bacterium
CCGGCACTGATATGTGAGCCAGGTGGTGCTCTTTTGGGCAAAATTGAGGTCATTCGGCTTTCATTCTTCATTCTTCATTCTTCATTCTCCATTCTTCATTCTTCATTCTTCATTCTTCATTCTCCATTCTTCATTCTTCATTCTTCATTCTTTATTCTCGTGCCTACTGTTCTCGGAGCACGATCATCGGATCAATTTGGGTTGCCTGTCTGCCCGGAAGAAGGGCCGCACCCATTCCAACCAGAAACAAGAAGACGGCTGATAGCCCAAAGGTTGCTGGGTCGGTTGATGACACTGAAAATAAAAGACTTTTCACATAGATTGACAGCAGGTATGTCACACCGGCGCCGATCAAGATTCCAATCAGCATCAAGGAAATTGCCTGCCGACCGATCATGGCGATGATCTTCTGAGGCGTTGCCCCCAGCGCCAGCCGAATGCCGATTTCATACTTTCGTTGCATAACAAAATAGGAAAGCACCCCATACACCCCGACAATAGCCAGGACGAGTGCCAGTCCGCCAAATAATCCAAACAATAACAAGGCATAGCGCCGGATGAAGACTGGCTGGGTATTGGAAACAATCTGGTTGAGCGTTGCCACACCAGAGACGGGAATCGTTGGATCCAGGTTTTTGATCGCTTGCGGGAGGCTTTGTTTTAATGAATCTGGGGAAACGGTTGATCGCACAATCACTCTGGCCGTCGCCAGGGCATCCTGGGAAAGTGGAAAATAGACCACTGGTGCCATCGTTTTGCCAAATTCGGTCACATTTTCATCACCCACCACACCGACAATTTCAGGTGGTGTCTGTCCTTCGAGGAAAGAAAAAGCAAGTTGTTTTCCAATCGGGTTTTCATTGGGAAAAACTCGCGCCGCCAGTGTCTGGTTGATGACGACCACTGGTTTGGTGGTGGACTGGTCGTGGTCTGAAAACCAGCGACCCGTGGCAAGTGGAATTTCCATTACCTGAAAATAGTTGTGAGAAATGGTTCGCACAAACATTTCAACCCTGGGGGATTCAGTCTCTGGGCGGCCAACCACTTTCGGAGTCCCCGTATCGCCACCGTTGGTCAGTGGCAATTGACTCACCACTGACACACCTTTGAGCCCAGGAATCGCTGCCACCTGTTTCTGTAACCGATCAAAGAACGTCAGGCGCTGGTGGGCTTCACGGTATTGATTTCCATCGAGCAAAATCCGACAGGTCAGCAGGTTCTCAGTATTGAAGCCAGGACTGGTATGCAATAAAGACACGAGGCTTTGAACCAGCAACCCCGTTCCAACCAGGAGCACAAATGCCGAGGCGACTTCGATCACCACCAGCAGTTGCCGCAGTGACATGTTCGTCAGGTTTTGACCTGAATGACGGCCAAGGCGAAGGACCCGTTGCAGTGCAAACCCATTGAGCGATATCAGGGGGACCAAACTAAAACCAACGCCCGTGGCAATCGTTAACCCAAGTGCCAGCAGCAAGATCTGAGGTTGGATTTGAACCGTTTCGAAAAATGGATATTTATTGAGAATGGTTTGTGGCAGCGAATGAACCAGCAGGTCGAGGCTCCAGTGAGCCAGCGCCAGGCCAAAACATCCACCAGGCAAGGTCAAAAGTAGATTTTCAATCAGCAACTGGCGAAGCATTTGCCATCGGCTGGCACCCAGCGCCAGTCGAACCGCAATTTCCTGTGACCGGGTGGTGGCCTGAGCCAGAACCAGATTGGCAATATTGGTGCAGGCCAGCAACAAAATCAGCGCCACCACCCCACCCAGGGCCAGCAACAACGGACGCACGGGCCCGGTGATGTAATCCTGGAGCGGGATCGCCTGAACCTGAATATCGCGGTGGCTTTCGGGGAAAGTTTGGGACAGGTAATGACTGAACTGGCCCAACTCAGCCTGGATTTGGGACGCGGACACCTCTGGTTTCATCCGCCCAATGACATCAACCCAAAACCAGAACCGCCGCTCAACCTGGGCCGGTGACGGGCGCAGCAGAGCAAAGGCTTCAGCTTTTTCAAGCGGGGCAAATTGAAAATTGGCTGGTAACACGCCGACTACGGTGAATTTTAACCCGCTGATATCAATCGTTTGCCCGATGATGTCAGCCTGTCCACCATAACACCGTTTCCAAAGCCCCTGGGTGAGGATCACTGGCTCTTCACCGGCACCAACCGCTTCTTCAGGTGAGAACAACCGACCTGTCTGAATGCCAACGCCCAGTGTCTGGAAAAAATTGGCTGAAACCAGCGCCCCGCCAACTTGTTCAGGTGTGCCTGCAACTTTGACCACCGCATTGGCCTGTTGATACACGGCAACCTGCTCAAAGCCCGAAACCCGTTGTTTTAAATCAACAAAATCAGGGTAGGAAAATTCGTGCGTATCGGCGCCGCTCTGGTCCTTGGCTTCACGGAGGTGGACTATCTGTTCAGGATGGGCATAGGGGAGGGCATCAAGGAGTGCGGTTTTGACCACGGTAAAGAGTGCCGTGTTGGCACCAATTCCCAATGCCAGTGTGAGGATAATCACCAGGGTAAATCCTGGACGTTTGAACAAAAGCCGGAAACTAAAGCGAATGTCGCGAAGCAGACCCTGCATAGACAATTCCCTGAAAGACGAAAATGTGCCTGGTTGCTTTTGTGGAGTGCCGCCAATCTGGCGACATTGCTGAATGGAAAAAAAGGGATGTACAAGGAGTGGCGGACACTCCAGGCGCTTAGTGGCAAGGCTCGTGCCAGGATTGAACTGATTTTAATTCATTGAAAAATAAGAGTTTACCTGATTGGCGAGCTATGAGTGGAAACAGTTTGGTGCCCGTCTATGGGAGATATTGTTTCCGTAACCGAACAGCCTTTTTCAACCCAATTGCCGCCTGGATGGAACCTGTCCTAAGAAAAGTAGTC
>DAOQNB010000930.1:0-2901 GCA_035335845.1 Acidobacteriota bacterium
CCAAGTACTAAGCACCAGGCACTAGAAGGTCTTCCCCGCCTGCATCAACAAATCTTCGACAATCGGACCCAGGCTCAACATTGGAAAGAAAGTTAAAGCTCCAACGATCACAATCACACTGACCAGCAACGTGGTGAACAGCGGTGTGGTAACTGGAAATGTGCCAAGTGATGGTGGAATTGACTTTTTCCGACCCAGGTTTCCAGCGAGAGCCAGCATCGGAATAATGACGAAAAATCGTCCAATCAACATCGAGAACCCAAGCGTGGTGTTGTACCAGAAGGTATTGACGCTGATTCCGGCAAAGGCCGAACCATTGTTACCGGCTGCCGAGGTGTAGGCATACACGATCTCACTCAGTCCATGCGGTCCTGGATTAGCAATTGAGGCCAGCGGTCCAGAACTGACGCTTGAAATGGCTGAAAACGCCAGGACAACCAGCGGGAAAATCAACACCGCCAGCATGGCCATCTTCACATCAAAAGCTTCGATCTTTTTGCCCAGGTATTCTGGTGTTCGCCCGACCATCAGTCCGGCGATAAATACTGTCAGCACGACAAAAATCAGAATGCCGTACATTCCGGCGCCAACGCCGCCAAAGACCACTTCGCCCAGCATAATGTTGGCCAGTGGGACCAGTCCTCCGAGTGGCGTGAAACTGTCGTGCATGGCATTCACAGCTCCACAACTGGCATCAGTGGTCACGGTGGCAAATAGCGCCGAGTTGGCAATTCCAAAGCGGACTTCCTTACCTTCCATATTGCCGCCCGATTGCTGTGCGCTCACGGTTTGATTGGTTCCGGCCAGAAGTGGGTTTCCACGGGCTTCAGCCCAATACGCCACGGTCGTTCCAACCAGGAAGAGCACCGCCATCGCGCCAAACACGGCCCATCCGTGACGTGGAGAGCCCGTCATATGTCCCAGCGTATAGGTCAACCCGGCTGAGAGCACAAAAATAGCCACCATTTGAAGGAAGTTGGTCAACGGGGTTGGATTTTCAAATGGATGAGCACTGTTGGCGTTAAAAAATCCTCCACCATTGGTGCCAATCATTTTGATGGCTTCCTGTGATGCCACTGGTCCCTGGGCAATGACCTGTTCAGCGATTTGTTTGATGGTGACACTTCCATCAGGATTGGTGACCTGAACGGTTTGGGGTTCAACCAGCGCCACCGTGGTGTATGGGTTGAGGTTTTGAACCACACCCTGTGAAACCAGAAACACCGCCATCACCAGGCTCAGTGGGAGCAAAACCCACAATGTGCATCGCACCAGATCAACCCAGAAGTTGCCGAGCGAATTGCTTTCGCGTCGGGCAATCCCCCGGATAAAAGCAATCGCCAGAACAATTCCAACCGCTGCCGAAGCAAAATTTTGATAGGCCAACCCTGCCATTTGGGTGAGATAACTCATCGTTGTCTCGCCACCATACGCCTGCCAGTTGGTGTTGGTTGTAAACGAGGCTGCCGTATTAAAAGCCAGATCCGGGGCGACACCCGCAAACTGTTGAGGGTTAAGGGGTAGCAATCCCTGTAACCGTTGCAGGGCATAGAGCAGCACCATTGACACGACGCTAAACACCAGCATGGCGAGCGCATAGGTCGTCCAGGGCATTTCCTCAGCTTCATCCACACCTGTTAGCCGATACATGATCCGCTCCAGTGGTTTGCAAACCGGATCAAGCATGGTTTGTTCACCTGAGAAAACACGGGCCAGGTACAAACCAACCGGTTTGGTCAAAGCCACAATTACCAGGAAAAACAACCCAATTTGGAGCCATCCATTGAATGTCATATGTCAAAACCTTTCAGGACGTAACAGCGCCACGACCAGATAGGCCAGCAGCAAAATTGTCACGACCAGACAAAGGATTACTTCGAAAGTCATATCATCCTGCCTTACAATCGTTTACAGCCGCGTACATACGCCACAGCCATTACAAAAAAGGCGATTGTCGCCAAACACATCATTACATCAGCCATGGTGACGTCCCCCTCCGCTACCCGATGTAGCGGGTAGCCGCCCGCGACACAACCATAAAATCATTTTTTTCAAAGGTTTCCGCACGAAGCTGGCGAGCCACAATCAGCCGAGCCAGAGTTACGGCAGCCAGCAATTGCAGGTCCTGCCAAACCACATCCAGTCGTGTTTTCAAACCAGCCAGTGTTACAAACTGCTTCATAAGAAATTCCTTTTTCACGCCTTTCAATTCGTCAAAGCGCTTCAGCCCTGGTTTTCTTCAGCCCTGAGCTTGTGAATCTTCAACCCGCTGTCTTCAGCGGGCTTACCAGCTTCCCTGCTTGCGTCCAAACCACCAGACAAGCCCAAGCGTGGCAGTGTTTTGTTCTTTTTTCAGGACTCCCGGAACGGCGGTCAGAAAAAACGCTTGATTTGAAAAATCCCGCCGCCATTCGGCCCGTGCCAGAAATCCATCGGCAAATTTGTATTCACCAGTCAGAGTGGTTTCCTTGAGCGCCTGGGTCACACCTGAAAACAGGCCGCCCCGGTCTGAGAGATATTCCGCTCGCGCGGCCAGTGCCAGTGCTGGTGTAAACTGGTACCGGGCATAGAGTGCACCGCCTGTCACACGTGATGGAGCGGAAAAGGTCTGACTGCGTGAAATCACATAGTCAAATTCGCCCGCCAGCGTGAGCCGGTCAGTGGCATTCCAGGTCGCGTAGGTGTCGAAGATGTGGAGTCGGCCACGTGGTACCGGATTCACAACATCCGTTGAAAGCCCAGGCTGGGTTGGCAGCGATGGCACTCCTGGATTAAGCGACGGTACGGTGTCGCGTGATTCAAGCCCGGTGTAGTAATTCACATTCCACGAAACCCGGCTTGTTGGTTTAAAATTGAGCAGCAATGCCTGGGATTTAAAGCCATTAAAATCTTCACTTTGAT
>DAOQNB010000931.1:0-2898 GCA_035335845.1 Acidobacteriota bacterium
AGCCGCGCACATGGTTCGAAGTGAAATATGTTCGTTTAACACGGCCCAGCCGAGTAAAACAGCAATAATCGGGTTAACATAGGCATAGGTAGCCACCCGGCTGGGCGGTGCGACTCTGGTCAGCCAGACATAGGCCGTGTAGGCAATGATAGAGCCAAACACCGCCAGATACCCAAGCGCCAGCACTGACTTGAGCGAAACTTTGGCCACTTCAAAATGTGTCCATTCACCCATCATCAGGCTGAAGATTGACAAAAACACCCCGCCCGCCAGCATTTGAATCCCGGTGCTCAGGGTCGGTGAGGCCGGCATCGCGGCCCGTGCCGAGTACAATGACCCGGCAGCCCAGGACAAGGCACCAATCGTCACGGCGGCGGCCCCTAACGGGTCAACCGCGCCCATCCCGTGAAACACACCCGGCCCAATCAGTACAATCGTTCCAATCGTACCCAGCACCAGACCGCCCCAGGTCAGGGCTGTTGGGCGCTGCTTTTCCATCACCCATTCGAGCAGCACGATCCACAATGGTTCAGTGGTAATGAGTAAGGCGGTGATTCCAGTTGGAATCCGCTGTTCTGACCAGACCACGGCACCGTTTCCAATCAGCAACATTGCGGCGCCGAGTACTGCCGCGCTTCGCCATTGGGCCAGGGTTGGCCAGCCAGCACCGCTCAGTTGTGCCCAACCAAACAGAAGGCCACCCGCCATGAGAAATCGTGTTCCGGCCATCAGAAACGGAGGGATGGTTTCCAGCCCAAACAGGATGGCCAGGAAGGTTGACCCCCAGATGATGTATACGGCTGCAAACGCAGCCACCAGCATCCACACCGGCGGTAATGGATGCCCAACGGCAAATGACATGGTGTCTTTTCGCATGGTTTTTCAACTTTCACGTGTGAACTGTTGAGACTTTACCTTACTTGAAGCGACCAGAACAGATTCAGTTTTGCCATCTTTCCACCAGATCAGTTTTGCGCTAGGGTATATGAGTGCTGCGGCTTGACGCAGCTTTTTGGAGTGCGGTGGCTTGACACCGCTTTTAAATTTGCTGGTAAAAGGACACCCTCGCCATGGAAGCTCTCACAATGCAAACTCAGACCCATTTATATGAACAGGTTGCCGGAAAAATTGAGCGCCTGATTGAAGACGGGGTGTTGCGCCCCGGAGAGCGTGTCCCGTCAGTTCGCAAAGTCTCGCAAATGCACCGGGTCAGTATGGCAACGGCGTTCCAGGCGTACTTCCTTTTGGAAAACAAAGGGTTAATCGAATCACGACCCCGGTCCGGGTTTTATGTCCGGATGCTCTCAAAAGGGTTGCCGCCGACACCGAACCGGACCAGCCCGGCGGCAGTGGCAACATCGGTGAACGTAGATGATCTGGTCGGGTCAATTTTGGCAGCAATGCGCCGACCTGATCTGGTTCAACTTGGCGCGGCCAGCCCAAGTTCTGACCTGCTGCCGGTCAATCGGCTGAATCGAACCCTGATGGATGTGGTTCGTCGGTCTCCGAAACGGACGATTGAATATGAATTGATTGCCGGAAACGCAGAACTCCGGCGGCAAATTGCGCTCCGGTCGCTGACCTGGGGTGGCAATCTGTCAGCCGACGATATCGTGGTCACCAACGGGTGTATCGAAGCCTTAAACCTCTGTCTGCGAGCGGTTGCCAGAGCCGGTGACACGATTGCAATTGAATCTCCGACCTATTATGGCGTCTTGCAGGTGATTGAAAATCTTGGCATGCGTGCACTTGAAATTCCAACCAGCCCAACGGATGGGATTTGCCTGGATGCGCTTGAAACCGCCCTTCATTCGCAATCCATTGCGGCCTGTCTGGTGATGTCCAACTTCAATAATCCACTGGGAAGCTGTATGCCAGATGCCAAAAAACAACGGCTGGTTGAGATCCTGGCTGGCCACGTTGTGCCTTTGATTGAAGACGATATTTACGGCGATTTGAACTTTGGCACCACACGTCCCAAAACGTGCAAGGCGTTTGACCGTGATGGACTGGTGTTGCTCTGTGCGTCGTTTTCCAAGACCCTGGCCCCAGGATATCGAATCGGCTGGACCGCACCAGGGAGGTTTCGGGCTCAGGTCGAGCGGCTCAAAGGAATGAACACCATTGCCACCGCGACGCTCCCACAAATGGTAGTGGCTGAATTTTTGAAAAATGGCGGCTATGAACGCTATTTGCGGCAGTTACGGCTGCATTTTGCCTCGCATCTGTATGCCGCCAAGCAGGCAATCTTCCAGTCTTTTCCACCCGGAACCAAGGTGACACGTCCAGGCGGAGGGTTTGTCCTGTGGGTGGAATTTCCAGAAGGCATTGATACCCTTGAACTGCACTATCGTGCCCTGGAACACAAAATCAGCCTCGCGCCAGGGGTGATGTTTTCACCATCAAAAAAATACCAGAATTGTGTTCGGCTCAGTTTTGGTCAGAAATGGTCAGAAACAACCCAGCGGGCGATTGAAACCGTTGGCAAACTGGCCAGCCTTGAGAGCAGAGTGGCAGGGTGACCAGGTGACAGGGTGATTTCTTTCATTCCTGCTCCTCCCGGATTTTGTGTTGGAGGCGAAAGCAGAAAAACTGATGCGTCAGTACCACCCGCGTCAGTGGGTGGGTCGGTCGGCTGGCCAACCCCACCCGCTCACGCAGGTGGTACTGACAAGTCCTTACAAAATCCGGTAGAAGCAGGATCAACTCCCTGGCTTCATTCAGAAAGTGAAGGGAAGAAACACAAATGAACTCTGAAACCTACGATTTGGTGATTGACCTTCTGATCCAGGCAAAAGATCAGTCGGGAAAGGCAAAAGTATCAATCCTGGAGCAGGCGGCCAGATTGGCTGACCAGTCCCGGGACATGAATTTAATGTTGCAAGTCCGGGCAGAGCT
>DAOQNB010000932.1:0-2897 GCA_035335845.1 Acidobacteriota bacterium
CTTCATCGAAAATGGCTGGTCGCGGTGGCGCTGGTAGTGCTGGTTGGATATGGCGTCATCACCGGGCTGGCTGCCTGGTATCTCCCCAATATTCTACTCTTTGCCTGGACACCGCACCGGACTGAGGCGCAGCTTGAAACAATCCGTTCCAAATATAGCTTGCCTGGAGATTTCTGGACTCGGCACGAAATCAAGGGCGGGGAAGGCGTCCCGATTGAACTCCACTGGCTGCATCGCAAACAATCGAAAGGTGTTGCGATTCATCTGCACGGGGTGTTTGACGATGCCTGGGGTGCGTCGTCTCCACGATTGGGAGAGTTGCCCGACTGGGATGCGGTGCTGTTTACCTTTCGCGGACGCGATAAACACCCGGAAGTCCCCTGCACACTTGGCGCCTGGGAACGCTTTGACGTCGTGGCGGCAGCCCAGTTTCTTGCTTCCCAAAATCAGGCGCTGAACCGAATCATCATTGTTGGCAGCAGCATGGGGGCGGGAACGGCATTGCTGGCGCTTCGGGAACTGGAAAATCAGGGAACGGTGCTGGCCGGAGCGTTGCTTGAATCACCATTTCAGGATGTCCCGACAGCGGCGAGCAATCACATCCACAACGCGATTGGGCCAGCGGAACTGTTGTTGCGGCCAGCGTTGATCATTGGGTTGCACCGACTCAAGTCACTGGCGAGGTTTGACCCGTTTACCATTTCGCCACTCAAGGCTTCACAGGGGCTGCGAACGCCAGTGGCCTTAATTACTGGTGATGCCGACCCGATTACGCCGCTCGAAGGCGTCCAGGCGATTGCCCACAATACTCAGGATTTGACTATTGTCAAAGGTGCCTGCCATATGTGCGCTGGTGGAGGCTTTCCTGGAGGCTGGCGGACCTGGGCTTCTGCTCGTCTGGCAAAGTGGGGGCTTGCAGGGTGAGACCGCCTCGGGTTCCGGGAAAAGACTAAAAGGACAAAAAGGACAAAAAGGACCAAGATTCAAAAACCCTGAACCCTGAACCAGATTTTGTGTAATGATTTTGGATTTTCAGCACTACATCGGTGCTGGTTACTCTTTCTCAACAGTGAGCGAGTTAGCTGACACCGATTTTGCTGATTGTCTGAGAAAGCAGTAACCAGGGATTCTCCCAAATCCAGCCCTGGAAACTATCTGGCTTTTTTGATCAAAGTTCTTATCTCTCACAACTGAATATTTCGAAAGGTAGCTGTATGCGACACAACCAGGCCAGTTTGTCGTTACTTGGACTCTTGTTTGTTTTTACCGGAATGCTGCTCCAGCCGTTAATGGCGGCGCCTCAAAAACAGAAACCTCGCTCTCAGACAGGTCAGCAGAAAAAAAGGCCGGCTCCATCAAAATCACAAGTATCTCGTCTTCCAATTCCCATCAATCTTCCCCAATCACCCTCACTGGGAGAAGAAAATGAGGTTGAGCAGGTTGAGAAACGCCAGGAATGGTTTCTCTCTCAGCGCACATATCCATTTGATTCAATTCCAGCCAATGCCCGCCGTCAAGCCTGGGAGTCACGCCCAGGAGAAAAGTTTCAGCCCAATCAGGCATCATATAACTGGCGTCCGATTGGTCCAGCTCCAACCGACTCTTCCTTTCCAAAGAACTGGGGGCAAACCAGTGGGCGCATCAATACCATTGCTATTGCCCCAAACAATCCTCAGATTGTGCTGATTGGCGCCGCAACTGGCGGAATCTGGCGCTCAACTGACGGCGGGCAAACCTTTGTTCCCGCAACCGATGATCAGGTTGATCTGGCCGTCAATACAATTGCCTTTTCGCCGAGCAATCCGTCAGTGGTATATGCTGGGATGGGAGACGCTAAAGGCGGTTATTTAGGAACTGGGGTGTTGAAGTCAACTGACACAGGTCAAACCTGGCAGCGGATAAATAACGAGTCTTTGCCGTCACCTGGGTATTCGAGGAGGATTAAGGTTGATCCCTTCAATCCAAATCGTGTGTATCTCGCGCTGTCGTCTTCGCTGGGAGAGTCTGGGGAGACGGTGGTTGGTGGAATCTATGTTTCCAGTGATGGAGGGGTAAACTGGAAGCTGACCCTTCGTGGACTCAGCCGCGATTTGGAGGTGGCAGGAGGACCTCTCGGAGTGGTTTATGCCGCAATGAAACCCTTCGGACTTGAAGACGCTCCAATTGGATTGTTTCGTTCGAGTGATCGGGGCGAGACGTGGAACTTGATTTTTGACAAACTTCCATACGTTCCATCATTGATCTTTGGTCTTCATATCGGTATTTCACTCACCAATCCGCAGGTCATCTATTTGTTTTCTGGCGGCTATCTTCCTCAGACATTTAAGTTTGAGATTCGGATTGATGTCAGTACCAATGGGGGGAATCAATGGGCACAACGGAATACGGCAACCATTGATCCCACTCAATTTGGCTATAACAGTTACATCGTTGTTGATCCAGGAAATGCTGATACCCTGTACGCCGGGACACGTGATATTTACAAGTCAACAAATGGTGGCAGATCCTGGTTGAACTTGACCCGGAATTTCAATCTAGATTTCGGGGGGGTTATCAACTACACCCCTGAAAAATCCCTTCTTCACACCGATCAACATGCCTTTGAGTTCATCCCTGGCAATCCCAATGCCTTCTTCGCCGGTTGCGATGGGGGGCTGTATAAATCCTCGGATGGTGGCACAACCTTTCAATCGCTCAATACCACGTTGGGGCTAACCCAATTCTATGGAATTACCGTTGATCCAACGGATCCATTTCTGATGTATGGTGGAGCTCAAGACAATGGCCTCCAGCGTCGATCAGGAGCGTCACTTGTTTGGACCGAGTTCAGCTCAGGCGATGGTGGACAGATTGTCATTAACCCACTCAAGCCAGAACAGATTTTCACCGCTTATACC
>DAOQNB010000933.1:0-2882 GCA_035335845.1 Acidobacteriota bacterium
GTTCAGGGCGTTCGGTGCAAATTCAGATTCTTTTGAACATTGGGTTACCTGGACAAAGAAGCCGTCTTCATTGGATCCGGTGTTGTCATCCACAATCAGGAATACCGTTTGCCCCGAAGTCAATGGGACACAGGCAATCTGTTCATGGGCTGCCGTTCGGTTCGCTCCAGCCAGAATCGTCACCAAACCTGGAGTCGGGCAGGTTGGTCCATTTACCAGATACACCACAAGGTTGGTTGTTCCCGCCAAGACCTGCCCGTTGGTGACACTAAATGAATAATCCCCTGCCGAAGGCGCCGTAAATTGATAAATGACGTCTCTTCCAGGAGCTGAGGAAGTATTGACGTTTTCCACTCCGGTTCCAAAACTGGCAGCCGTGGAATTCCAGACACCAGCACCAGTTCCAGTAGTGTAATCATTGGTTCCGCCAAATGTCGCACCCGGTACGATTTGATTGAGCGTCAGGGTTTGAACTCCGGCACAACCATCGTTGACCGGCACGGTTCGAGTCACAAAAAGCTGGATCCCACTCAACGGGGCGGTTGGGGCTGATGCACCAAATTTCCACGCCACTACAAAATAGGTCTGGCCGGCAGTCAGCGTGGCAGTGGCTTCCGACTGAAATGAAACGCCTTCATCATCGCTACAACCCACCTGGGTCAGAGTTCCACCGCACATATTGGTGTTGCTGCTGTAAATTGCGACATCCGTATCTTCAACGGATGAAAGCGTTGGTGCGGGGGCAAAACTGGTTGTACTCGTTGCTGACGCTGAGGTTGAAAAGCGATAGCTGCCAGTCGTCGTGGGTGTAAATGAGAACCAGATACTGCGTGAGACAGGAAGAGTTGCACACGACGGTGATGGCGGAATGGCTTCATCCCCTGCCGTGGTAATGTTGACGATGCTGGTCACGTAGGGAAATGGACCGGCGCCGGGAATCAGTTCGGCGGCGGCGCACAGATCATTGGTTGGGGCCGGGATGAGTGGATTGACCCTGATCCCTTTTGCCTCAGCTTCCCGATGGGCCGCGTCTTCAGCCGCCTGGTTTAAGAGCTTCTGCTGAAAGTCGTCGAGTTCCGGCGCTGGCTCTACTTCTTTTCGGAGTGACGATGGTTGCTGTGTCGTCGCTTCCTGTTTGGCTCCAGTGGCGTTTTTGATCGGGAGTTTGCCGTTGTCAGCAAACGATGAATGAATCCGCATGGCTGGCAAATCCAGCAGGCCAAAGACCGCAAGGACCAGTGCGAGACCAGCAAGTCCTTTCCAGGAGCTGGATAGTTTTTTTCGGAGGTGCATAGTTCGTCTCCCAAGAGTTTGGAGTGGAGGTTGAAATTTTTTAAGCGTGCTCAAGGCATTCGGGATCAAAATTGAGTTTTGAGACGTGGAGTGAATTACTTTTTTCTCAATCGGTTCATTTCTAAGTTGATCAGTGTGTGAAAAGAGCGCATCCCGAACCAAAGCACCTTGGTAAAAGCACTCAATCACACCGGAAAAAGTGTTTAAGGGTAGTTCAGATACAGCGAAAAACCAGTGACAGCTTTGATGGAAAAGGGAACTCAATAGACCTGGTGAAACCTGCAAAACTTTTCAATTCAAGAGGATGCACAGGAATATGCTATTCCCTAACGCTATATACAATAGCCAAAGAACGACTCAGACTTCCTTATGAAAAGGAGACTGACTGGTGAAAAAAACGGGCAAAGACAACAGATTGCGAACCAGGAAGGGGAATGTTCTATCCACGACAGGAGTGCTGGAATTTATTGTGAATGCATTTCAAACCATAACTGAATTTGCTTTGGCAGAACAAGAAAAAAAGCACCAATTTGATTCATTTTCGAGCCACATTGCCCAATTTCAACAGATCCTATCAACCTCTTGTATTTGAATGGTTTCTTGATCTGGAATGCAGGCATCTAAGCGTGTAATTAATGTTATAAAAACAGTACATTTATTTCCGAAATTTCCGACAACTTTTCGATTTCTGAAGTGCTTGCGGTCTTCAGTGCCCCGCGCCAGGGAGTTGCCTTTTCTGGTATAGTTCCCGACTTCCACCAGCTCTCATCCCAATTCATCTGATACACCAATCTGCCATGTTTACTGACACACTCGAAGGCTATCCACTTTCGCTCCAACAAAAACGCCTGTGGCATTTCCAAACTGACCAGACTCCGTTTCGCACGACGGCAGCCATTCTGATCAATGCCAACCTCAATGTTGACAAATTGAAACAGGCACTTGAACAGATTGTCGGGCGCCATGAAATCCTGCGTACGGTGTTCCGCCAGTTGCCCGGAATGAAACTGCCGGTTCAGGTGGTACTCGATCAACCAGCCATCGAGTTTCGCTTTCTGGATGCCGACCCCGGTATGTTTCAAAACCAGGGCGAACTGATTGAAGCGATTTTCCAAACTGAATTGCTGCGCAAGGCTGATCTTGAACAGGGGCCGGTCCTGCAGGTGGCATTTCTGGCGCTCCAACCGGGAAAATCTATGCTTTTCGTCACCATTCCGGCGCTCTGTGCCGATGCGCAGACGATGGGGAACTTCATCAACGAACTGGAGATCCTTTCCACAACTGACATCGCCGGGTCAGACCTGGACCCGGAGCCAGTCCAGTTTGTGCAGTTCTCTGAATGGCAACATAGCCTGTTGGAATCCGACGAAGCCGCTGACGGCAAAGCCTTTTGGAACAGGATTGATCGAACTTCCATTACCACCCGGTTGCCCTTTGGACTTCCAGCCGCACTGCCTTTTGAAGTCGAATCACTCAAAATCCCGATGAGCAGCCGGTTGCGGCGGGAACTCCGGTCTCTGGCCGAAGATCACACCGTGGCATTTCAGGATGTTTTGCTGACAGCCTGGCAGATTTTTCTGGCCCGAATG
>DAOQNB010000934.1:0-2866 GCA_035335845.1 Acidobacteriota bacterium
GGAATCACAATCGTCGTTTCGGGTCCGGTGATCAAAGCTGGGCCGCGACCCGTGGCTCCGGCTAAAAGCGCAGGCTGGTCAAAAATTGCGGTCTTGACTCGCTTGCCACCGAAATAAGCGGTCCCAAAGCTCGAAGGTTCAGCGGTAAATTCCTGTACTTCAATTGCTTGTGGCAACAGGGGTTTTGAGGTCAATCCAATTGCTTTGAGCCGGAGGTTCACAATTTCGACTTCGCGTTCGGGATTGGCATAGCCATAGGTTCTGGCGTGCGCGGTGTGAAAGTCTGCTTCAAATACCTTGGACAGCGGGATGGTCAATTCGTAGGATTGCCCCGTGTAGCGAAGATCCAGCGATGGTTCAAACACGTGTTTTTCCGAGGTAAATCCTTCATCGGCCAAAACTTGTCGGGCCTGATCAATCAGGGGATGAAAGCGACCTTCGAGGTCTGAAAATGGCAATGTCTGGGCTGGTACCAGGAGTGTTTGTGAGAAGTCTTTCACCACATCGGCAAAGAGCATACCCAGTGCTGATAACACTCCGGCCAGGCGCGGCACAATCACAGTCGGCATTTCCAGTGACTCCGCAATCTGACAGGCATGCATTCCACCCGCGCCACCAAAGGCCATCAACGCAAACTGACGCGGGTCATATCCACGCTGAACTGAGACCACTCGAATGGCCCGCTCCATATTGGCATTGGCAATGCGGATGACCCCTTCTGCCAGTTTCGGGATGGAAATACCGAGTTTTTTGGCAAATGCATCGGCGTGGCAGTTTACTCGCTCCAGATCAAGTTTCATTCGCCCGCCAAAAAAGCGCTCCGGGTCGAGCCGTCCAAGCAACAGATTAGCGTCGGTAACGGTCAGTTCCGTGCCGCGACCATAACAAATCGGGCCCGGGTTGGCACCGGCACTTTGAGGCCCGACCCGAAGTGCCCCGCCAGTGTCAACATAGGCAATTGAACCGCCTCCGGCACCAACGGTATGAATATCAATGATTGGCAACCGCACCGGGAAACCTCCGACCACGGATTCCATCGTGCGCGAGAGGTCACCATCAATCAGGGTCACATCGGTTGACGTTCCCCCCATATCAAACCCAATTACCTGGGCAAACCCGGCCAACCGCGCCACTTCGCGGGCCCCAACAGCACCTCCGGCGGGGCCAGATAAAATCGTCTGAACCGCAGCGGTGCGGGCCGTGGTTGCGGAAATCGTGCCTCCGTTGGACTGCATGATTCGCAAAGCTGGAACCTCAGCCGTTTCAAGCACTCCCAGTTTGGTTTCCAGCGAAGTCAAATAGCGTGACATAATCGGTCGGACATAGGCATTGACCAGGGTCGTCGAACACCGCTCGAATTCACGATATTCAGGTAAAATCCGATGTGAAGCTGAGACCAGAAACCCTTCAGTTTCAAGATACTCCAGGATTTTCCGTTCGTGGACCGGGTTGCGATAGGCGTGAAGCAAACACACCGCCACCGATTCCACACCCCAGGAACGCAGGGTGGCGGCGACGTCAGGAAAGGTTGATTCATCAACTGGTTCCAGAATTGAACCATCTGCCGTGAGCCGTTCCTTGAGCCCGATGACACAACCAGTTTGAATAAGCGGTTGCCGGGGGTTGACGAAAAAATTATAGAGTTCCGGGCGTGTCTGACGCCCAATCAACAGGACGTCTTCAAAGCCTGCTGTCGTGATGAGTGCGACAGCGGCCCCTTTACGTTCCAACAAGGCATTGGTGGCCACGGTTGAACCATGCACCAGATCAACCACCGGGCAGGTTTGAGACGTTTTCCCGAGCAGGTCAACGACCCCTTGAAGAATTGCCCGCGACGGGTCATCTGGGGTCGAACTGACTTTATGAACTCGAAGTGTTGCTCCCTCAAGCAAAACAAAATCGGTAAATGTGCCGCCGGTGTCTACGCCAAGTCGAAGTATGGTGGAAGTTAGATCAAGTGAGGTGGAGTTCGTTGAAAAGGTCATGATCACATTCCGTTTTGGTTTTTGCTTTTTCTATCGTAGGACTGGCCTGGTTCTGGTTCAACATATCAGGTTCGGTTGATAGTTCTTTGCTGCAGAAGTGGTGGTTGAAGAGGCACCAGTTACGATTCCATTACGGTAACTCGATACACTACCCCAAATATCAGTAAAACCTGATATTTTTCCTGGTTCTTCATCCTTCAAGCAGCACACTGGCTGGGTCTTCCAGAATTTCTTCAAACCGGTTGAGGTATTGGCCAACGTGGTAGCCATCCATCAGCGCATGGTGAACTTCGATAGAAATCGGAAGCCACACCCGGTCGCCTTCTTTGGTAAAGCGGCCAAAGGCAAATTTCGGAATCGAATCTTCCTGTCGCCATTTGCGGGCATTGGTGAAACTGGTGAAGGAAATCCAGGGCAGGGTCGTCGAGTGAATCCGGGCGTTGTCTTCGTGTTTGGGATGCAGCCTGCCATCACCGGCTTTGACGCGGGCGAGTTCTTCACGTGCACCAGTCACAAACTTCGAAAACCGCACATCATAGTCAAAGTAAGCAAACGTAAAGCTCCCGTCTTCCATCAGCACGGTGGTTCCGCCGTGGATCACGTCATACACACGAACTTTGCCATCTTCGAGCCGATAGCGAAACGATTCGATTTCGTTAACCAGCCGGAGCGTGATGTATTGATACCCGAGAAAAATCGTTGCCTCAGGTACCTGGGCAACCGTGGGTTTGAGTTTGGTAATGTCAAGCCGCGTGCAGATATTAAAGTACGGGTTGTCATATTCGCGAAAAAATTCAAATAAATCGCGCCGGGCCCATTGGGAAATGTCGAGATAGTGGGGCATATTGAAAAGCAGGGTTCAGGGTTCAGGGTTCAAGGGC
>DAOQNB010000935.1:0-2860 GCA_035335845.1 Acidobacteriota bacterium
CCAGCCAGTATCAACCATGAATTCATTGATTGTTTGTACCGGGCATCAACCGGGCTGATTTGGGTTGGAACTCGTGCCGGATTATGCTGGATTGACCCGACAACCGGAAAATTGAGTCGGGTGCCAGTTGAGACTGGTCTGGCAGAGTTTGCGATTATGTCGGTTGTGGAGGACGCTTCGGGTGCTTTTTGGGTTGGCACCATCAATGGACTGTTTCGATTTGACCCACCCACCGGACACACCTTGCGGTTTGGAAAAAATGATGGATTACCTCACGAGTTGCTGGATCGCGGGGTTGTCTGCTCTGGAAAAGGCGGCAGGCTGTATTTTGGCACCCCGGAAGGAGTTATTTCATTTCGCCCCGAGGAAATTACTCAGAACCCGATGCCGCCATCGGTGGTTTTGACCGAACTTTTGCTGGGAAATCAAATTCAGCCAATCCGTGCGCAATCAACACTTCCAGCTCAGATCAATCTGCTGGAAACGCTGGTGCTACAGCATACGGATAATCTCTTTACCATTGAGTTTAGTGCGCTGAATTTCAAGCAGCCGGAAGACAACCGATACGCTTATAAACTTGAAGGTTTGTATAACGACTGGATTACTACGGATGCCAAAAACCGGCGCGCCACTTTTACCAACCTTGAGCATGGAGAATATGTCTTTCGGGTCAAAGCCGCCAACAACGATGGGGTCTGGAATGAAGCCGGCCCGATGTTAAAACTCGTGATTTTGCCTCCCTGGTGGAAAACCTGGTGGGCCAGGCTGATTTTTTACACCACGGGCATTTTGATTGTGCTGGCGGTACCAGTAATTCGACTGGTCATTTCGGAACGCCAGCGGGTGGTGCTCGAAACCCAGGTCCAGCAACGCACGCTCGAACTCAGCCAGGCTAATCAAAAATTGATGGAGCTGGATCGGTATAAACAGGCCATGATGAGTATGATCGTGCATGACCTGAAAAACCCGTTGAGCGCGATTTTGCACGACGGTACCGACAAGCCACCAGAGCACCGATTACAGCAAATCAAGCGGTTTGCCACCCAGATGCTCTATCTGGTGCTTAACATTCTGGACGTCCAGAAATTTCAGGATGCCAAATTTGAACTCAATCTTCAGGGATGCCGGCTGGCGGATATTTTTCATCAAGCGATTGATGATGTTGACTTTTTGCGCAAAAACAAAGGTCAGATTTTTGAAATCGAAGTGGATGAAACACTTGAAATCCAGGTGGATGAAGCCATTTTGCGCCGCGTGATCGTCAACTTACTGACGAATGCAATTAAATTCACGCCAGTTGGTGGAACAATAACTGTGAAAGGGATTCTGGACGCCACTGACAGTCTCCGGCTCACGATTCAGGATAGCGGGGAAGGGATTCCTAAAGAAAAACAGGCGCTGATTTTCGAGCCCTATGGCCAGGTTCAGGCCCGAGCCTCAGGCAGTGTCCGACCAACCGGGTTAGGGCTGGCATTTTGCAAACTGGCGATTGAAGCCCATGGCGGCACCATCGGGGTTGAATCTGAAGTCGGCAACGGCGCCTTGTTTTGGATGATGTTGCCCACTGTAACCCGCGCTCAGCAAAGTATTGCTCCGGTGCAACTTGTGCTGGGTGAAACCGGGGACCTGGCACTTTCAGCAGAAGCCGTCGAAGTCCTGAGGCCATTTCTCAACGAACTGGCCAGCCTTGAGATTTTTGAAGTGACCGCCTTGCGCCGATTACTCAAAACAATCCCAACCCACATCAGCCCGGAACTCCAAATGTGGAAAGACGCCGTTGATCTGGCGATTCAAACCGGGAATGAGTCCCGTTTCCAGGCGCTGCTGCATCGGGCCCAGCCGCAGGATTCAAAGGTCTAACCATATGAAGTTGCAGATTGAGCTTGTTCAGAGCAGGTGAAACCAAGATAATGCCTGATCCTTCACTCGTGTCAGCCTCACACTGAGTTATCTCAATCAAAAAAAGGAAGCTGGTTGTGGCCAAAGAATCAACGGCTGATTGTACTTTTACGGGCGAGTATGCTGCAGAGCTGAAAGCCTTGTATGAATTGATTGTGCGCTTGTGGCAGGATCATCGCACGTCGCCCCATCGGGCGGGTGATGAATTGATCTATTCATTTGGTTCATTAGACTATGTAGTTGTCATCAATCAGGATGTGTTGGGCGGGTTGGTTGAAGTCAAAACCAAAGACGGCAACGTGGATTGTTTGATGGATGCTGAAGGAACTGTAAGCTGCAAACTCAACACTGATCCCAAAGAAGGTGGACGCGACGGCGCTGACATCCGGTTGATCTTGCAAAACACGGTCAAAGCCCTGGATCTGTATTACCTCCGCCGGGCATAACCCTTTTTGAATGAAGAATTGAGAATGAAGAATGAAGAAAATACCTGATTCCTGGTTTTTCTTCGAAAGTATTGATTTCTAATCATTAACCAATCGCCACTTTCTTCATTCTTCATTCCCCAAATTTTGCCCAAAATACCAATCATTTCCTCAGGTTTGGTCACAACTGTGATGAATCGAACCCAAACCAAAGGGCATAAAGGACATAAAGGAAAGGTTGGAAGTCAGTTTCGTCACCGTGAAGGCTCAATTTTGGTGACATTCGATTCAACTCAATGACCTGGTCGCTTCCTGTTTTCGAAGCGTGTCTTGACCTGGTCGGGGCTGAACTTTGAGCAAGGTGTTCCTATTTTGGGCAAAATTGAGGTCATTCTCAATTCTTCATTCTTCATTCTCAATTCTTCATTCTTCATTCTCAATTCTTCATTCTCAATTCTTCATTCTCAATTCTCAATTCTTCATTCTCAATTCTTCATTCTCAATTCTCAATTCTTCATTCTTCAGCGCAGGTTTGC
>DAOQNB010000936.1:0-2858 GCA_035335845.1 Acidobacteriota bacterium
GCCCAACTTCTTCAGCCCCGAGCTTGCGAGTCTTCAGCCCAACTTCTTCAGCCCCGGTTTTTTCAGCCCCTGTCTTATCGTTCGAGCCAGTCATCACGCTGGCGCTCAGCTTTGAGGAAATCTTCAATCTGCGGCACCAGGGTTTGTTCTTTTTCTGTGAGCATTTCTTTGATCATGGTGGAGGCTCGATCAACCATCTCACCCTGGCTTGAACTCCCAGCCAGATAGCCATTGCTGAGTTCACTCAGGTTGTCGCGCATTGAGCACATAAAGCGGAAGGTGCGCATAAACGCATCCCAGGTTCGGATTGAATCAAGTTGTTTGGCTGATTGTGCCACGCCTTTGAGTAAATCCCCCATCGCGGCTTGAATCACCGGGTAGCTTTTGTTGGCGGAAACAATCAGGATACAGTGTTTGCCCATCTGGCCAATCAACGTGTTAAAAATCATTGGCGTGATAGTTGGATCACCCGAATCAAAAAGCTGTTTGACCAGCGTGGCTGAATACTCAGTCACCATGGTGTTATCTTCCAGGGCATAGACGGTGGCTGTGCGGCGTGGAGACTGGCCTTCAAGGGTCAAGATCGCGGTTTCCCCCAAAATCATCTTGGGGGCAATCAGTCCAATGAGCCCTTTTTCCCCACGAACCCCAAGTTTCCCCTGTTCGAGCACGGCGATATTGCGAGCCGGATCGCCAGCTTCCCACAGCAACGCTTCTTTTGAGAGCATCAACTTTCGATTCATGTGGTTTTCAACACCTGATTTCCACACCGGGCTGGAAATCTGAGGTGTTTCCTCCTTTTTGGGTCAAAATAAAAGACTGCAGATTGAGAGTCGTTTGCGATTGTCTCTCGGTTGCCCGATTGTGGCAGCCGACGTTGAGCGTGATTTTGATGAGGTGGAAAGAATAAAGAATGGTGGTTTTGGGAGCTTTTCTATCTGCTTGAACACAAATACTATATCCAGACTGTTTGAAATGGCGCAAGCAAATTCATTTTTCTTTCTCTGGCCAGCATTGATTGGGCAACGTGCCCTTCAAATCAGGTTGACTTCGATTCAGACACAGTGTATCCAGCATTTGCCAGTTTCCCGGTTTTCTGTGCCTGATTCCTGCCCGTTCAGCCAAAGTGGAGGGAGTCGCTTCTTTCTACTTCGCTCGTTCACGACTTCACGACTTCGCTCGTTTGCGTTTCCAGGACTTCATAATGCCTTATTTGATTCTCAATCCAGGTGCGGCAGACAATAAAATCTTCACTTTGAAGGAAGGAAACAACTTCCTTGGGCGTGCGCGCGAGAATGATATTGTGGTGCTGCATCCCAGTTTATCGCGCCAGCATGCCCGCATTGACCTGATTGGCGACCACGCAGCCATTATGGACTTGCAGAGCCGCAACGGCACATTTGTCAATGGGTCAAAAATCCAGCAGTCCGAATTACATGACCGCGACCAGATTCGGTGTGGGGATGCGGCACTGGTGTTTGTGCAAGGGCTGGTGAGTTTTACACAGCAAGACCATAACATCGTAAAGCAGATGTCACCTGATGCCACCCGGATCATCATGAAAGACTTGCTGTTTGAGGAAACCGCCAAAATTCAGGCTGGTGCCTTAAAAATTCGAACTGAGGTGAGTGAGGACCGGGCCCGCGACAAACTGCAGATTCTGCTCAAAGTCAGCGAATTGCTTTCTTCGCCCGAAGACATTGACCGACTCCTGAATAAAATCCTTGATTTGCTCTTTCAAATTATGGATGTGGACCGGGCGGCCTTACTGCTGATGGATGACGATACCGGCGACCTTGACCTCAAAGCGATTAAAGTTACTGCCCGGGAAACGACCCAGTTTTACAGCCGCTTTATCCTGAATTATGTCGTTGAACATGGCGTCGGTGTGCTGTCATCAGACGCCCGACTTGATCCACGATTTGAAAAAGCCCATTCGATTGTGCAGCAATCAATTCGGTCATTGATTTGTGTGCCACTCAAACCCCGCGACAAAGTGACTGGGGTGCTCTACGTAGACAATCTGTCTGCCTCAAATTTGTACACCGAAGAAGAGCTTGAGTTTCTGACCGGGTTTGCCACCCAGGCCGCCATTGCGATTGATAATTCCAAATTGTACAAACGGATTGAATCGGAAGCGGTGTTGCGTAACAACTTTATGCGGTTTTTCCCACCCAAAGTTGTGCAGGAAATTGCGCATGCCCAGGATTTGATTTTAGGTGCGATAGAAACCGAAATTACAGCTCTGTTTTCCGATATCAGCAGTTTTACCGAGATGTCGGCTCGCATGGAGCCGCGTGAAATGGTTGATTTACTCAATGCCTATTTCCCACACATGGCCGAAATCGTTTTTCGCTATGATGGCACACTTGAGAAATACATTGGGGATGCGTTGATGGCGATTTGGGGAGCGCCGTTTCAACATCCGGACGATCCCTCACGCGCGGTTCGGGCTGCGATTGAAATGCAGTACGCCGTGAAGCGGTTTAATGCTGAGTGGGGAAGTCCGCGCGGAATGGAGATTCAAATCCACATCGGACTCAATACCGGCAAGGTCGCTGCCGGCAATATCGGGTCCAAAGACTATATCCAGTATGCGACCATTGGCGACACGACCAACGTCACCAGTCGAATTTGCGGTGTTGCCCAGAGTCACGAAATCATGATTTCTGAAAGCACCCGTCTCAAACTCAATGATCCATTGATTCCGCTTGAAAAAATTGACCCGGTCAAAGTCAAAGGCAAAGATGAGCCGCTCCAACTGTACCGGGTATTGTGGGAACAAGTCAGTCTTGAAATGTTGGAAGAGCACCTGGGGCAAACCCGGCAAGCTGATGATAGTTCAGGGTTTTCGAAAA
>DAOQNB010000937.1:0-2857 GCA_035335845.1 Acidobacteriota bacterium
GGCCATCACCAGTGCCGGAGACTGGCTTTCAATTTTGACCTGTAACCGCAGCAAATCACGCCCGCTGGTCAGGTAGGTCAACGAATATGTTTCAACCAGAAATTTCCCTTTTTCATCCATCAACGCCGCAAAAGGAATCAGGTTGAGTGCGCCATCCGGGGAGATCAGCAGGTGTTTGCGCGAGCCAATCAGCGAGCGCACGGGCTTCATCACCAGTTTTTCAAGTTTCCGGGCGGCTGGTTTGACTTCGTTCTCCAGGTCTTTTTTCGCACTGCTCAGGGTCTGTCGTAAGTCACCCACTGCAGCTTCAATGGGTTCGGCCTCACCCAAATCTGCCCATTTGGGGTCACCAGTTCTGGTCAGCACATATGCCAGATAGTGTCGCGTTGCAAAAGTATCGGTTTTGGCATCATAGGGACGATATGAAACAAACTCGACCAGCGCGGCATCGTCGGGCACCGCTTTTTGGATTGATTCAAGCGAAATTGGCTGAGTCTGGGCGCGATATTCGGCGCTGCGCACACTGACTTTGGCTTCAATCTGGTCAACCTGATCGGTGAGGTCTTTGATTTGCGCCTGGTACGCCTCACTTGTTTGGGTATCGGGGCCACGCAAGATCAAGCTTGAGAGCCGGGTTTTGGCCCGTGCCAGTTCACTCAGTAGCCCCCGGTCTTCCGGTGCGGCACGGCGTTGCAATTCTTCGATGCTTTCGGCCATCGCATCGAGCCCGCGTCCTTTGCGCCGCAGCACAACCGTCAACCCGGCCCGCAAAGCATCGCGGTTTTTCGGTGCGGTCTGGGCGTGAAGCGAAATGGTAACATCCGTTTTGGGGTTGGTCGTTACCAAATAGAGCAGTTTCTGACGCTCGGAGCCAGTCACCAGATTGCGGCATAAATCCCGCTCGGTCACATCATTGCTTTTGGAAAGTAAAGCAATTGTCTGGTTAACGTTGCCTTCAGCCAGATTGAGCAGGGCCAGATCGGTCAGGCTGGCAGCCACGTCTGGATTTTCCAAACCAAGCGCCCTTTCCCGAATGTTGAGCGCCCGATTGAGCAATGGTTCGGCGGCGGCAAACTTGCCCTGCTGGCGATAAATGGCTGCCAGCAACTGGAGACTCAAGGCAACTTCAATATGATCCGGCCCCAGGAGCTTTTCACGCATGGCCAGAACTTTTACATGGAGCGCTTCGGCCTGGGCCAGATCGCCTTTTTCTTTCGCCAGTTCTGCCTGTCCAAAAATGCAATCGGCTACGAACCGATGTTCTTTTCCAAACCCCTTTTCCCTCAATACCAGGGCCCGCTGATAAAGCGGTTCAGCTTTGGCAAATTCACCCATCGCCCGGTACAGGTCTCCCAGATTCACCAGATGGAGCGCCACGCTTGGATTGTCAGCTCCACGTGCTTTTTCCCACAACACCAACGCCCGCTGGTAATAGGGTTCAGCCTTTTCATAATCCCCTCTGGCCCGGTACATCGAGGCCAGGAGATCAAGCGTCTGGGCGACATAATTACTTTCCGGACCAATCTTTTCCGCTAACGCCAGCGAACGGTTGAGCAACGGCTCGGCTTTGGCATACTCACCTGTATCAAGGTACAGCGACGCCAGAATGCACAGGCTCTGGGTAATCTTCCAGTGATCGGGCCCGAGAGTGGTTTCCCAAATGGCGTGAGTTCGCTGAAAGAGTTCTTCAGCCCGGTCAAAGTCGCCGCGGAGTTGATAGAACAACCCGAGTTGATAAATAAAATTTCCGACGCGTTCGTGGACGGGCCCGTGGATTTTTTCGGCAATGGCGCAGGCACGTAAATAATAAGGCTCAGCCGGGGCATAGTTCCCACTGTCCTTATATAACAGGGCCAGCGCGTTGAGACTGACGGCCACTTCCAGATGATCCGGCCCAAGTGCTTTTTCCCGAATCGCCAGCGCCCGTTTATACACTGGTTCAGCCCGGGCAAAATCGCCACCTTGTTTGAGCATCACGGCATAACGGTACACGACACCTGCCACCTTGTGATGCTCTGGGCCAAACACTTTTTCCCGGAGCGCAATCGTCTTCAGGTAATACTCTTCGGCTTTCGCTCGATCCGGTTTGGAGCCATAAGTGACAGACATATTCAGGAGACAATCCGAAGCCAGCGCGGTTTCCGGTCCAAAGGCAGCCGTACATTTTTCGAGTGCCTGGGTTGCCGTGGTCACGGCTTCGTCATATTTGCGGGCATTGCGGAGTTTTTGAGCCTGTTCAAGCAGTTTTTTGACTTCCTGTTCGGCCAGATCCTGGGGAGTGGCAGGCCGCAAGGCTTCAACCCTGATGCCATAAGGGCCTGGCGCCGCAGTTGAAACCAGAGGTGAGACTTCAAATCGGTAGTCGCCTGCAGTTTCAACCAGAAGCGAAATCGGGTCGCGGCTTTGATCCCCCTCCGAACCATCTTGTTCAAGGATTTGTTTTCCATCTGGACCAATCAGGCGGTACACCAGCGGAAGGTCTTTTTGCGTGAACTGCACGCTCACATAATCGCCAGTTTTGAGCGATGCCTGGTAGGTGTGCCGGTCACCACCTTTGATTTCACTTTCAAGAGAAAAACCAGGACTTAGGGTTCGGGGTTCGGGGTTCCGGGTTTGAAAAGCCGGGTTCCGGGTTCCGGGTTCCGGGTTCCGGGCATAAATCTGGAGTGTGAGTGATGGTTCAAAGATCGTGGTAGGCAAGGTGACTCCTTGCATCAAGGATAGACCTGTCAGACTGACGACAACGAATGATTTGATCTTGATCAACATAGCCACCAGATTTCCCTATTTTTTTGATGAAGGAAACTTCGAAAACCCGGAACCCGGAACCCGGAACCCGGAACCCGGAACCCGGAAC
>DAOQNB010000938.1:0-2855 GCA_035335845.1 Acidobacteriota bacterium
ATGGATCATTTGGTTCCCGGCCTGCTTTTTTCTTTCCGGCACCAGCTTCATTATTTGATTGGCGAACAATAGCTTCGTCTGCAAAAGGATCTTTTCGTGGCGCTTGATACCCAGGTTTGGTGGCTGCATTTTGACGCCCACCGCCGATCATCGGGGCTGGCGGCGGCGGTTGGTTGGTTTCGGTGGCGAGGTATGACGTGTACGGTGTCACAATCCCGTGCCGGGTGCCGAGTGCCACAATTTCATCAACCAGTTCTTTGTTTTCACCATTGAGCCGAATTTGATCCATCAGCGCGCCAACCCGGCGAGTTGCCCAGAGCTTGGGAAGAAAGTCATTGGCTGGGACATTTCGAGCAAAGAGATTCCCTTCATAAGCAAAACTCTGTTCTTTGTTTTGAACCATTCCTGAAAGCCGGAGCGTGACGCGTTGATCATCGTTGTTTCGGTAGCGCCCAACCAGCGTGAATTGCCCACCTCGGAAAAGATCCGTCAGCGCCTTTGGATAGACATAGTCAACCTGCACGCCGCCAAAATCGAGTTTCACATCCGACAACACCGGGTAGTTGATGCGGCCAAAGAAATTGGACACTTTGACTTCGAGGTCTTCATTGGGTTCGATGTAGTCACTCACCGCCCGATTCTGCTCGGCAATTTTGTCAAGCAACTGAGTATTGACGTCATAGCCGACGCCAAAGGTAAAAATTCGAGCCTGGGTTTGGTTCGCGGCGGTGACATTTTTGATGATTGTTGCCGCGTCGGTTGTTCCAACCGTTGGAAGACCGTCAGTCACAAACACCACCATCCGTGGACGGGCGGCACTCTCGGAAAACAATTTCAACCCAGCCAGCAGAGAATCGTTGATGTTGGTACCGCCTTCAGCCCGGAAATCGTCCACATACTGGACGGCGCGTTTGATGGTGTCGGGCGATGCTTCAACCAGGCCATTTTCAAACAGATGTTCTTCACCTGAAAAGCGGATCACATTGAACCGATCCACTGGTGAAAGTGACTGTAAGCCAAACTTGAGAGCATTTTTGGCTTTCTCGATTTTTTCACCACTCATCGAACCTGACGTGTCAAAGATAAACACGATATCTTTTGCCAGTCGGTCACGTTCGGAAATGGCCACTTTGGGGGCGATGAGGAGCAGGAAGTAGCCATCTTTGCCCGGTTCGCGATGGGTGACGAGGCTCACGCCAAAGTCTTTTTCACTCAGGCCATAATAGAGCTGAAAATCATCAAGTCCTTTTTGCCCGGAGACTTCAAAACTCAGGCGGGCTTTCTTTTCGCCATCGCGTTTAGTGTCAATCGAATGACTTGGGGAGTAAATCGTCTTGATCGCGGTTGGGGAATCAATTTCCACCTGACCCACGACACTTTGGGGTGGTTCGCCCTGGGCGCGCTGGCCGCTTCCGAGTGGGTAGCGATACCGGACAATGCCGTTTTCACCTGTCAGCACCTGGGAGTACGCCAGTTCGATTTTCTTCTCACTATTTCCGGGAATCGGAAACACGCTCGCCTGGAAGAGGTCTTTTCCTGAGTATTCAAGCAACCCAGGATCCCGCATGGTGCGCACGATGCTATCGTAAATCTGGCGAGCTTTGGCGCGTTCGACGACTTCGCCCACCAGTCGCCGATTGCCTTCCCAGATGGCAAATTCAGACAGGGAAGCGCTTTCCGGGATCGGGAAGCAATAGGTGCCTTCCAGCGTGTAAGGTGTCTCGTTGAGAAAAATTTGTTCGATGTGCGTCCGGGCGACCTGATTTTTGATGGTGGTCGTGATGCGGATGCTCTTGATTTTTAAGGTTCGTGGAATTGGAACCGGGCGTGGGACCGGTGGGCGCGGGCGGTTTGGTTCTTGAGGAATCAAAATTCCCTGGGCCTGAGCGGTGAGGGAAGTGAGTCCAACCACAACCAGAAGCAAAAACACCTGGAAGAAAATCCCTCCAGGTTGCCAGCAGCGACGAAACCCCTGAGTCATCATAAAAATCGTTCTCCGGTACGAAAAAATGGAATTCTATTTGATTGAGAATGGTTGAATCTGTGGTCGCCTGAACCCGCATGAAGGTTCCGGTCAAATTGCTGAAAAACCCTCAATTACCGGGTATTTTTCCTTTCAGAAACCTTGAACCTTGAGCCCTGAACCCTGGGATGACTGGCTTGTAACTTTCCTAGTCTGAACTGTATAAACTCTTTGGCATAAACTAAAATATGAACTCTTTTTCATTGACCTGAAGAATTGCTCTCTGCTAGCATTGCGCATCATCATCAACGGTTTGATTCACAAGCCGTCACGCTTTTCAGACCAGAAATCACATCGTGTTCATCAAATTTGACCAGGGGGGATCACTTTTTGTTACTCGCGTAAACGGAGCAAAAGTTTACCTATGATTTGCCCTCAGTGCGGATACCTGCAATCAGACGACCGGATTCCCTGCCGTCGGTGTAGACAAGCGGTCCATTCTACGTCACAGCGTTCATCAGTTGGAAGTGTTTTAGATTTTCCCGGCAATACTCGGGGAGGAGTATCCAAAATGTCATCCCAGCGCCCTCCGATGGAGGTTCACAGTGCTCCCAATGTTCCTGCGTGGCGAGCCGAATTAAGCGCCCGCGTGCGACAGATCAAGGCCCGGCGCTCAATGGAAGCCGAGCTTGAAGCCGCGATTCAGGAGCAACAAAAACTGGCCGCTCTGGTCGCTCAGCCCAATGTGATTACGGTTACGGCGGAACCGGTGGCCGTTGCACCGGTACCCGAGCCTCCCCCGCCTGCCGTCGAAGCGCTGAAATTTGAAGAAATCCACACGGATGAAAAGTCTGAAAACCCAATTGTGAAGGCGATGCTGGATCGGGTGCGG
>DAOQNB010000939.1:0-2853 GCA_035335845.1 Acidobacteriota bacterium
GCGCATTGTTGGTGACGGCTTGCCGTCCCACGTCAAAACCTGGCTGGCCAGACAACCCGGCGTCGTGTTGAGTGGCTGGGTGGCGAATCTGGAGGAAGTCTACGCCAGGGCCGATGCGGTGGTGATCCCGCTTCGGGCTGGTGGCGGGACACGCATTAAGCTCCTGGAAGCCCTGGCCCACGGCGTCCCGGTCGTTTCAACCACCCTTGGTGCTGAAGGCATTGAGGTTCAGTCTGGAACTCACGCCATTCTGGCCAATACCCCAGAAGAGTTTGCCGCTGGTTGCCTGCAACTTGTTCAAGATGCAGCCTTACGCAGCCATCTCGCTCAGAATGGGAAAGCCCTGGTAAGTACCTTGTATACCGAAGACGTCCTGACCCGGCGGATTGGCGCATTGGGAAAGCGGGGCTGAGGGCTTGGGGCTAAGGGTTGAAGACTTTGAGGCAATCAACCTGGTCCCATTTTCTTCAGCCCCAAGCCCCTGGCAGTGGCATCGCCGTTGCAATTGACACTCCTTATCGCTATCGTCGCTGAACCTGAGTTGTTAAATCGCTTACCGTGGCGTGACATGGAGTGACCATATGATGAAAGAACTTGGACAGGTTTGTGAACTGGTGCGATATCCCGTCAAGTCAATGGCAGGGAGTGTGACGGAATCGGCATTTCTTGGGTGGCATGGGCTCGATGGTGATCGGCGCTTTGCCTTCCGGCGGCTGGGAGATGACAGTGGTTTCCCGTGGCTGACCGCGAGCCGTGTTCCCGAACTGCTTTTGTACCAACCCATTGGTCTCGACGAACGGACAGGCGAACCCCTGCCAACTCATATTCAAACTCCAGCCGGAACGCAGATGGAACTTTACAGCCTGGAACTCCAGCGCGAGATCGCCGAGCGGTTTGGGAGCAGCGTGGAACTCATGAAACTCAAGCACGGGATCTTTGATGATGCCCCGCTCTCGGTGATAAGCGTTGCGACCATTGCCGGAATTGGTAGTGAGGCGGGAATGCATCTTGATCGGAGGCGCTTTCGAGCCAACATTGTGATTGAGACCCACGACCACGAGCCATTTCTTGAAGATAGATGGGTGAGGGGGACCTTGGTGTTTGGCACCACCGAACCACGGCCAGCCGTAAGGGTGACGGCACGTGACGTCCGATGCATGATGATCAACCTTGATCCAGACACGGCTGAACAAAACAAGCAGGTCATGAAGACCGTCGTCCGGCTCAACCAGAATAACGCCGGCGTCTACGGAACAGTGGTGCAAACAGGTACTATCCGCGTTGGCGAACCTGTGAGTCTGGTATGGGATGCGTGGGGCTGAAAACTCTGGGGCTAAGGGCTGAAGAACCAGGGCTGAGGGTATTGAACCCGTTTTCTTCAACCCCAAGCCCTTAGCCCCAAGCCCTCAGCCCCAGTTCTTCAGCCCTGGTACTTTCAGCTTCGGAGCCACGAAATAAACTTGGCCCGCAATGTCGGGCCAATTTGTTTTTCAGAGACCCGTCCGCTTTCAATTTTTGAAAGGTAGGCCTGCCCAATTCCAAGTTCTTCAGCCAGTTGAATTTGAGAAAATCCGCGATCTTTTCGAGCCTGCCGCAGGCTCTTGCACAGGTCAACCGGTTCAGCCAGGAGCGCAGCCACGGGGGTATCCCGCTCCAGTTCTTCTTCGATCAAGATGTAATGCTCTTTGAGGGCGTCAGGGGCTTCGATGACCACCGGGGCGTCAAACCATTTTTCACGCCACCCGCGTTCGGTGGCGATATCTTCATCCCATTGTCCATATTGCCAGTCACAAATGGCGCCATCCGCTTTGAGTGTGTCGAGGGCGCGTTCAAATCGGTCGCGGGTTCGATGGGCGCGTTTTCCAACCACATCATCGCCAACCGCCGCCAGGAGTCGAGAAACCCGAAATTCCTTGGTCCCACAATCGCTACCTTCGCATTTCCAAATCCAGGCCAGATACCGAAGCAACCGTTTTTCCCATTTTTGCCGGTACGGGTCATATTTGAGCGCCTGGGCACTCAATAAAGCCACCTGTCGGCCAGGACCTTCGAGAAAATAACCGAAGACTTCGCCCGGTCGAGCCACAAAGCGCTGGACATCCATCAATCCATCAATCCGGCGTTGCCCCAACACATCGGTAATCACAAAAGCCCGGCTTTGAACGGTGATGTTTTTCTTTCGCCCACGACCGCGAGTGGCTTTGCCATTGGGCTCATAAATTGTCATTTCCGACATTTCGATCCAGATGGTTGAGAGTCGGTCAAAGGCCGAAAGCATTTCCCGTCGCTGCTCCTGCTCAAACCCGCCACGTCGTCCCTGCCCATTGACCTTTGGTTTGAGGCCACGCATTTTCAGGCAGTCATCAATGTCAATCACGACGCCGCCTTTGGGTGTCTTCTGCCCCGTCAGCCACGAAGCACAGAGCATATCGAGGGCATCTGCTTCCAGGTCGGTCAATTTTTCCCGCTGGGCCCACATCGCCTGCGATAACCGCGCCAGTTCATCCGGAGGAATCAACGGGCGTTCATCGAGCACAACCGGGCGCATTTCAATCGTGCCACGAGCGTCTTTGTGCTCAACACTGGCACGCGGCCAGGGATAGCCTTCAACTTTTTTGAATGATTCCTTGCTGACAATCGCGCTTCGGGTGGCCTGGGCAGCGACACAGCCAAAAATCTGGTGGTATTTCTCGTCAGATTTGTTGGACATAAATCACTCTTGGGAATGAAGAATGAAGAATGAAGAAAAACTGGTGCTTGGTGCCTGGTGCTTGGTGCTTGGTGCTTGGTGCTTGGTTCTTGGTTTCGAAAACCTGGAAACCTGACAAGATGACTGACTGACAAGATGATCGG
>DAOQNB010000940.1:0-2852 GCA_035335845.1 Acidobacteriota bacterium
ATGCTGGGTTAGGGATTTTTTGGGCGAAATGCGCAAGATAGAGCTTTCCGGCAGGGCTGTCAAGCAGTCGAACGGAATTCAGGGCGAGAAAATCGTTGGTCAGGGAAAAGAATGGGCGGCAAAAACATCGTCAGGTGGGCGGAATTGGCACGTACGGGCGGGAAATTTGGAAAACCCGCCCCCACGTCATCTGAGAAATCAGGCGGTGTGTGAACTGGCTTTATGGGCCTGCTCTTCAAGCCAGCGTTCGGCCTCAATGGCCGCCATACACCCGGAGCCGGCGGCGGTCACGGCCTGCCGGAAGGTGAAATCCTGGACATCGCCCGCCGCAAACACCCCTTCAACACTGGTATAGGTTGAACCAGGTTTGGTCAGGATGTACCCCTGGGGATCAAGGTCAAGCTGTCCCGTAAACAATGCGGTATTGGGCTGGTGACCAATGGCGACAAACAGCCCTTCACAGGGAAATTCTTCCAATTCATCGGTTTTGACATTGCGAAGCCGCAGCCCACTGACACCTGTTTCACGGGTGCCAAGCACGCCATCCACAACCGAATCCCACTTGTATTCGATTTTTGGGTTGGCAAAGGCCCGGTCCTGCATAATTTTTGAGGCCCGGAGCGACTTTCGACGATGAATAATGGTGACTTTGGGGCAGAACTTGGTCAGAAAGATGGCTTCTTCAATGGCCGTATCACCGCCCCCAACCACGACAACTTCTTTACCACGGAAAAAGAAGCCATCGCAGGTCGCACAGGCTGAAACCCCATACCCCATCAGGTGCTGTTCGCAAGGCAGATTCAGCAGTTTCGCCCGGGCGCCGGTCGAGATGATCAGCGCGTCACAGGTATAGCGATCTTCCCCAACATCCACCACAAATGGGCGAACTGACAGGTCAACCGCCGTGACTCGCCGGGAAATCACCTGGGTATGGAACCGGAGCGCCTGGGTCTTCATGTTGTGCATCAATTCCGGTCCCAAAATTCCATTCGGGAACCCTGGGAAATTATCGACATCAGTGGTAATCATGAGCTGTCCGCCGGGGACTTCACCAGTTTCGCTGGCTTCACCTTCAAACACCAGCGGTGTCAGGTTTGCCCGTGCCACATAGATAGCTGCTGTCCACCCAGCCGGACCCGATCCAACAATAATGACGCGATGATGATTTTGTTGTGTTGCCAAGATGCCCCCAATCTCACGCCTGACGCTGTCACACTTTGTTTGAGCGAGCATTTTCCGACTGGACAGGTCAGCGAAATTCAGTAAATGATGATGATTCAGAATGAAAAAAACCGCCCACATTCTATGCAACCACGAGAAGATAGCAAGACGCTGTGCCTTTTTAAGGCGGGCTGAAGAAATTGGGCTGAAGAAATCGGGCTGAAGACTTTGGGCTTGATTCCTGGTTTTTCGCGCTTTGTTTTTCGTGCTTCTTTCTTCGAAAATATTGAGTTCTAAGCACCAGGTACCAGGTACCCAAGCAATCTCCAATCTAACACTTACGTTTCTTTCGATCAAAAAACATATGCCGCGAACACCACGCAAAGGTTCTCGTCCAAAACGTCTGTTGATCACTGGTATCGCGGGTGGTCTCGCCACGCAAGTCGCCTCGGCAGTACCACCAGATTGGGAAGTCATCGGCATTGGCCGCCGACCGCCACAGGAAACTCTCAAGCGCGATATCATTTTTAAACAACTCGACATCACCAAAAAAACGCTTGAGGATCTCTTTCGTCACGAACACTTTGACGCGGTTCTCCATCTGGCGGTCGCCAATGACCAGCATTTGCCCATGAAGATCCGCCACACCGTCAATGTGATTGCCACCATGCGGCTGCTTGATTGTTGCGAACGCCATAAAATTAAGGAAGTGATCCTGCTCAGTACCGCCGAAGTCTATGGCGCCGACCCAACCAATCCCATTTACCTGCCGGAAGACAGCCCGCTCAAGGCGATCCAACGCTTTACCGACCTGGGTGACAAAGTTGAATTTGATACCTATTGCCGGTCCTGGATGTATCACGTCAAGGACATTAAGACCACGTTATTGCGCCCGTGCTATATCGTCGGTCCACACGTCCAAAACTTTTTGACCACCTATCTGCGCTATGGAATTGTGCCAATCCCAATGGGCTATGACCCAATGATCCAGGTCATTCACGAACGCGATATGGTTGAGGCTCTGCTCCGGGTACTGGCCAAACCGAAACGGGGCGTCTATAACGTGACTGGCCCTGGAGAAGTACCACTCTCAGTTGCGATCCGTGAAGCTGGCGGCATTGCCGTCCCAGTGGTGTATGCGCTGGCCTCACCGCTGATGAAGCTTGGCTGGTGGGTTGGGATTTCACCGTTCCCAGCTCCGCAATTTGACTACTTGATGTACCCATGTGTGATTGACGGTCGAAAGTTCCAGGAGGATTTTCAATTCAAACCTGAATACAACCTCCATGAAACCCTGCGGACGCTGCGCCGGGCAGCCGTCCAAATGGATCGACTTGATTCAATGCACCACCGGGAAGAGGAAGAACCCGAAGAAGAGGAAGAACTGGAAGAAGCCGAAGAAACTCGCCCCCACCGCTCATCTGACTCTGGCCTCAAAGGTATTCCTCGTGGTCGTCGGCAAAACCTGGCACGGCCAAACCAATGATGAATGATGAATGAAGAATTGAGAATGAAGAATGAAGAATTGAGAATAGACATTATCGGTGATAAGGAAATCACGATTGTAAGTGCTTTTAAATCAATAGTCAGAATGAGGCAAAAACCCTAACTCCGATGATGTCTAATGCAGAAAGTGTTTGATGCTTGATGCCTGGCAACCAATACCTTCGAAGAACCAAGAACCAAGAACC
>DAOQNB010000941.1:0-2851 GCA_035335845.1 Acidobacteriota bacterium
CCCCTCACACAGGCGGGACTGACTGACTCCTTCAAGGTTTGCCCAAAAAGGTCGGGGCGTAGCCTTCGCGGGCGTGAACGACGATTTTCGGCAGTCCCTTCGGTGGCTTCACTTTAACCGAAATTTTGTTCCAGTCTCGGGTAAGTACTTCATTTGATGGGATATAGCCCAGGCTGTATTGTCGCCGCAGGTCAAATGCAATTTGGCGCAGCGACTCTTCCAAACTGCTGCTCGTCCAGGTTGAATAGCCACCGGTCAATTCAGAAAGCCACGGCATCCAATACACTTTGACATCCATTTCAGTGACCAGCTTTCGCAATTCCTTGAGCGAATACCGGCTGCTGTTGTCATCCAAATCACTCAGGACAATCAGTGCTTTTCTGGGATGACGGGCATTTCTCAGCTTTTCCAATCCAAAGTACACCGCATCATACAAAGCCGTCTGTCCTCCGGTTTTGGTCAATGCCACCGTATTGACAATGGTCTCGCCGCTTGAGGTGAAGTCACTGACCTGCTGGACTTTGTTGTTGAACGTAACCAGAAAAAATTCGTCTCCCTCCAGACACGATTCAACAAAAGCTCGAACCTCTTCTTTCCTGGCGTCAATGCTATGGCGCATGCTGTAGGAAACATCAAAGATAATTCCAACGGAAATCGGTCCATCTATATCGCTAAAATATTCAATTGATTGCAGGACACCGTTTTCATAAACCTGGAAATCCGTTTTCTTCAGTCCAGTGACAAAACGCCCGAGCTTGTCGCTCACCGTGATATTGACCGTGACCAGATCACTTCGCAGCCGTAGAATTGGCTCGTCATCTGTTTGTTTCGATGATTGTTTCTCACCTGTTTGACTGAATGAAGACACAATCGGAACCGGCGTCAACTGCCACCCCCAACCAGCACAAAAAACCACGATGAAGAGAAATACCACCTGACGTGTGAGGTTTCTCTGGTTCAGGCAACGAAAAGGTGGCTTAAAACTCTGAGTTGGGTCGTTACTCATAAGGTTTTTCCTGATGACTGGATCTTGTTTTTAAGGAGCGAGCGTTGCTGTTTCACCCATCGGTTGCGATACAGGTAATATCTCGGTCTCCAGACATATTCCAGTTCGACAAATCTTGATTCAGTTTGCCCCGAGACATTTCGACAATAGAACCCATAACAGCTTCGTGATGGTGACCAAACCCAGATAGCGTTGCTAAGCGGGGCATTTCCATAGCCCCACAATCCTGAATACCCGTCAATCAACGAGTCTCCTTTGCGGCTGGTGTAAACCTGATCAAAGTATGCCCCAAGGATGCGCGCCCGCTCGCGAGTCCATTTGTAAAAAACATCCTCCGGTGGTTTGCTGATTTCAGATTCCAGGAGCTGGCCAGATTTGAAGACAAGTTGCTTCGGCGCTCCGTGCCGGCCTGGCCCAGTGACACCATTTTGGACTTCACCTTTGTAGACCAGACACCGTCCACGTTGCTCACCTGTGGTTTCAAACCGATATCGGCCTTCAAGCTGAAGTTTCAGTTTTGTTTGGGCCAGCACAATCGTTGGGTTGAGTTTGATTTGTTCATACCCTGGGAACTCAATGATTGAACTCCCGGTTTCCAGTTCCATTTCAAACTGGTCAAACCTCGTGTTTTTGACAATCCAGGTTGTCCCGGCATCCAGCCAAATGACCGAACCAAATCCAAGCAGGACTTCCAGATAGCTATGCGGGCCAGTGCGGATTTTATCTTCGTCGGCAAGCAAATCTCCCACATCGAGCGATTCCAACACGGTTTCGTCTTTGCGCTGCACCTGTGCTTCTCCACGGGTAAAACTCACCAAACCAGCCTGTGAAAGCACCTGGAACTGGATATGATCAACAAACCGGTAAGGTTCAAAATAGGAGTTCAAGCCAAAGCCAACCAGGGGTTTTTCGGAAGTGGTCTTTACTCGACCCATCAGGAGGTGACGAGTGCTCGCAAAGAGAATCCGGCTCCGTGATCGGCACCAGTCAAAAAACGGATCTGTGGTCGGCAGTTTGAGTGCTCTGACCTGAGTGGATGAGTCACGGAAAGTAACACGTTTCATTCCAGTGATTTCAGATTGTAACGGGTTGAAAACCTGGGCTTTCCCGCTCCAGAGGTAAAATTCGGCGGTGTTGTTTTGGCCAACCTCAAGCCGACATTGTGTTGTTGGGAACACCACAATTTGGTGATTTGGACAGGTCAGCGAAACCACCATCTCGGTATATTCAGTGCCAAACCACTCCAGATCGACGCTTCCAGCCTGGATATCAAAATGGACAACATCAAATTCAACAGCTTTCAACGTGAGTGTCGTCCCACCTGCCAGCCGAAGATAGGAGCCAGGCATCAATAAAATTTCCACCTGCGCCTGATGATTGGTTTTGATTGTATCGCCAATTTCAAGGGATCCGCCCGCAACCAGTGGCTGCCAGTTTTTTGATCGAATTCCCAAAACTGAAGCTTCACCCGTTACCAGATTGACGTACCCGGCTTCGCTGGTGACGTTGAGTTGGATGGTTTCCGTCCCATTTGGTTTTTGCTGCTCAAACGGCACCAGGTGTTGATCAGACTGCCCAAAAACTGGATGGCTGAATAACCAAACCAGCCCGACCAGGCAGCAGGTTACGACACAGCCTTTCACCGATCTGGAGCGCACCGTCCACCGTGATATATCCATCATGATTCTGTCTCTTTCTCTGAAGTGAGATTATCTATCCGTTCGCGATTGAGGCGGACAACCTCAGCCAGTTTGAGGGCCAGTGTGGTTTTGGGTGGGAGTTCGGTCAGGTACTCGGCAATCCGAATCCCTCGCTGTTCGAGTTCGAGCAACTCGACTCGTGGCT